>CANOET010000013.1 GCA_947564835.1 uncultured Eubacterium sp.
CGCCCAAGGTGTGTCTCCCGGCGGATCCCCTGCCCACAGCCCGCAGAGTCGTCCGCACAGCCACATCCTCTGGCCAATCGAAATCTTTTGGGCAGCCATAGTATAAAAATCAAAAAACCGGAAAATCTAATCAGAAAAGACAAGAAAGGCATCCGTATGTACACCATAGAAATCACAACCAAACACCCCGTAGCAGAAAAACAGCAGCAGCTCCTGGAACAATCCGTACGCGATGCAGACCCTGCCGCCGGCTGCCAGATCCATGACACCTCATGTAAAATCAGCGGCAGCAGCACAGAGCCTGCAAAACTCTCCTACCTGCTCGGACTTGCAGCCGGCAGCTATGCAGCCGGTGAAATCCTAAGGCTTTTGCTTATTTATGAGAAAGCGTAGATTTTTTCTTCTGTTTTTTCTTTTTCTTCACCGAATACCCAAAAGACCCGATCTGCTGCCCGACTTCAAAGTAATTCCCGTGGGAATACACCATCAGGCCGCTGCGGCTTAACCGCAGCCTGCCGGATGCATCCAGCAGCGTTTCGTCTACGCTGACACCCACGACCTGCGCGAGAAACAGGTCATGGCTGCCAAGATTTTTTACTTCTGTTACCCTGCACTCGATATTCACCGGGCTTTGCGCGATTCCAGGACAGCCTACCGCCTGGGAAGGACATGGTGTCAGCCCGGTTTCCGCGAATTTATCCACGTCCCTGCCGGAACGTACGCCGCAGTAATCGGTTGCCTTTGCCAGCTTTTTGGTCGTAAGGTTCACGACAAATTCACCGGAATCACGGATAATGCCGTAGGAATAACGTTTCTTTTGTATGGAAACAGATACCATCGCGGGATCCGAACAGACGGTGCCTGCCCAGGCAACGGTAATGATGTTTGGTTTTTCTCCCTGGCGCTGGCAGCTTACCATCACCGCAGGGACCGGGTAAAGCATATTTCCCGGCTTCCAATGCTGTTTTGCCATTCCGTCATTCCTCCTTGTTATTGCAGCTGGTTTTATGCATTGGCGATCGCGTCCAGCAGTTCCGGAATCAGCTGTTTTTTTCTGGATACGACGCCGCGCAGGCGGTATCCATCGTTTATTTTCTGTTTGTAAAACGCCCGCTCGACTGCCTCATCCGCGCCTTTGCCCATGCAGATCAGCTCTGAGGATTCATTTAAAATATCGGTCAGCATAATAAAGACCATATGCAGCTGGCGCTCTTCCATAATCGTCTGCTGGTACGGGAGCACGCGCGCTTTTACTTCATCCAGCTCTTCCCTGCTCATGGCGCTGATCTGGCTGACGCCGAACAAGATATCTCCTGCCGCAAATGTCTTAAAATCCTGATAGCAGATCTCTTCCGTCGTTTTGGACTGGAAATTGCTGCCTGCGCGGAACATTTCGTTTGCGTGGCGTTCCATATCGATGCCTGCGATCGCGGCCAGCGCTGTCGCCGCCTGCTTATCCAGCTCGGTGCAGGTCGGGGAGCGGAACAGCAGGGTGTCCGAAATAATAGCCGAGCATAGAAGCCCCGCGATCGGCTTTGTAATCTTTACGTCATTTTCCTGGTACATCTGATAGATAATTGTCGATGTACATCCGACCGGCTGGTTGCGGAACATGACCGGTACCGGTGTTTCCAGGCTGCCGATTTTATGGTGGTCAATAATTCCTAAAATATCTGCATTATCAATCCCGTGGACCGCCTGCTGGCGCTCGTTGTGGTCGACGAGTACGATCCGTTTTTTCTGCATGTTTAACAGGTTTCGCCTGGAAATCATGCCGATATAGCAGCCGTCGTGGTCCAGAATCGGGAAATCCCGGTGGCGGGCTTTGGACATTACTTCCCTGACATCGTCCACATAATCTTCGATTTCAAATTTTTTCAGGTTTTTCGTCCGCATAAACTGCTTGATCGGTATGCTCTGCATAATCAGGCGGGATACGGTAAACGGGTCATACGGCGTACTGATAATGACGCATTCCTTATCTTCTGCTTCCGTTAAAATCTGCTTGGACACCTGTGTGCCGCCGCAGATAATCAGACAGCTGGCATTGTGCTTTAATGCACATTTCTGCATACTTTCCCGGTCGCCTAAAATGACCAGGTCATCTTTTTCCATGCTCTCTTCCGCCATCGGAAGGCTGTCCGCGGCTACGATCACCTTCCCCCGTATGTACCGTCCATGCTCATTGCCTACCAGCATCGTCCCGTTGAGCGTTTCCACCATATTTTTGTACGGCGTGCGCGCTTCCGCTAAAATATGCGTGTCCAGTACGTCCATATACGACTCCGCGATATCCGCGTTGACAATCAGGCCGAGCAGCTCGTTCTCTTCTCCTGTAATCGGCAGCGTTACGACCTTGCTCGTCGTCATCAGCTCCCATGCCCGCTTTAGGGAAATACTGCTGTTTACGCCGATCGTGCGGCGGAAGGCGATATCCTTGACCTGCGTGCGCACATCATCCACATAACCCGGGATCTTAACTTTAAATTTGCGCAATACATATTTTGTCTCTTCATTCAGGTTGCCTGCCCGTTTCGGCTCATATTTCGTATCCGAGATATGATTCTTAAGATCCGCATAAGCAATAGCCGCGCAGATCGAGTCTGTATCCGGATTCCTGTGCCCGATCACCCAGACCGGGTTTTCCTGTTCAAAATCCATTTAAAACACCCCTAATTCCATCAATACTAATACGACTACCCCTGCCAGGTCCAAAACCCCGAATAAGATCAGCCAGTAAATATATTTCTTCACCGGCTTCATACTCTTTTCATTCACGCTGACCTTTTCAAACAACGGCTTCTGCTCGTCAATCAGGTCCTTAATATTTCGGAAGCACTTGACATCCTCCGTATGGATCTTTTGTGACAGCTCTTCCTTTAAGCCGGACACCTGCCCGTTAATCTCATCCATCGTCTGGCGGACTTCTTCGGACTGCTGGGAGATCTGTTCCACTTCCTCATGGATCTTGCGCCCGGCCTGTGCCGTCATCTCCTCCACTGCCCTGCGGCTGCCCTCCGTCAGCGCCGCCAGCTCATTGCGGTTTTCTTCCGACATGCGGTTCATATGCATGGTCATCTGGTCAAACTGCTCGGTCACATAGCCGGTCATCTGGCTCATCCGGCTGCTGAACGCATCCTTCATGTCCGCAAAGCCCGCCTGGTTTCCCGCATCCAGCTGGTCAAAACGGCTGTTGACCTGCGAAAACCCATCCCAGGCCCCCTGTGCCATCGCGCCGATCTGGTTCGTCACATCCGACGCCATCCTGGCATAACCATCCTGCGTTTCCTGCGCCATTGCGCCGATCTGGCCGGACAGCTCAGACCGCATCTGCGCAAATCCTTCCCGCGCCTCATTTGTCATAACGCCGATCCGGCTGCCCAGGTCTTCGTTCATCTGCACCATACTGTCTTTTGTTTCCAGCATCACGGCGCCGATCTGGCTGTTAATGTCCTGCGTCATATACTCAATGCCGCTGCGGTTTTCCCGCGTCATCACATCCATCCGGCTGCCCAGGTCTTCGCTGATACGGCCGAGGCTTTCCTGCGTTTCTGCCCCAAAAGCATCCAGTTTACTGTTTATATCCGACGAGAACTGTTCCATGCTGCTTTGCGACTGCCGCTGCATGTTCAAAAACGCATCCCTTGCCCCGGCTGCCATCTGGTCGACCTTTTCAGTCACCTGCGCAGCCATCCCGGCAATGCTTTCTTTTGTCTCTTCGGTCATGGTCCCGATCTGGCCGGTAACCGTATCTGTCATCTGTAAAATCTGTTCCGATGTCTGTCTGTTCAAATTGTAAATCTGCGCAGAAGTATCTTCCGTCAGCCTGTCTACGGTTAACTGCAGCTGTGCAACCAAATCGTCCATCTGCTGCCCGACACCTTTGAGCAGCAGGTCCGCTTCTGACTGCCTGTGCATAATGACCGCTTCCAGTTCATCTGCCTGGTCCTGCTTTTCATCTACAAGTAATTGCAGCTCCTGCACCTTGACTTCCCTGGAATCCAAAAGAGTCTGCAGCTGCTTTGCTTTTTCGCGGAATTCGTCGATCTGCTTTAGTAAATAGTCTTCCTTTTTCATCGCACGCTGTCTCCGCTCCCTCTCTTGTCTCATCCTGTTCCTTCCAAGAGCAGTATCATTACCCCTCTGATTCATATGGTTCTTCCTCCGCACAGTTCCTACTGTATTCTATGGCTTCTTTCGGTTATCCATACATGTGATATCATACCATCTGGAGAGGACTTTGTAAACTGGATTTTCAAAATAACAGGTTCTGGAAGAGCCGGGAGGGGGAGGGGATGTGGCTAAGCGGACGACTCTGCGGGCAGTGGGCAGGCTTTATGATACCTAAAATCCAATGTTATGGAAAGCCGGGATCTTTGCATCCTTCATGCGGCGGGTTTTCACCCGCTTTCATAATTAACACCCTTACTGCTGCACCGTCAAAACATCCATCTCCTGATATTCTGCAATCCGTTCCGCAGCATCTTTCCAGGAAAACCGGGAACAGACAAATGCAAAATCGTCCTGTATCCGCTCAATTTCCTGCCGGATCTGAATATGGCCGGAAAGATCTCCCTTGCATGTGCGTAAGTAATAATCCGGCAAAAGCGCACAGGCAATCAGCCCTGTTTCCGCCTCACTATCGTCAGGTCCTTCGCTTAAAAGCCTTAAATGGCTGTCTATATAAAGATACAGCTCGGTCAGTACGATAAGGCCGTTTAAATCAAACGCCTGCAGCGGCGCACTGCCTGGAATTTCCACCTGTTTTGTCATATTTGAAAAGCATGCATCGTCGCCTAAATCATACAGCTCATTGCAGATATCCATAAGAAATTGGTACTCCTCCTGCGATATAGGTTCCTGAAAGGAATGAAAAATGAGATCCACAGCCTGCCCCAATTGCCCAAGAACTTCACAGCCGGCAAGTACGCTGAGCCGTTTCCCGGTCTGCACAAGGCGGGCCATCGTCAAAAGCCCCCACAGCCGGGTCTGCAGATCGTCCAAAGACTCTTCTGCCTGCAGCCCGATCTGCTCCTGGATCTGATTGGTCAGCAGCGGAAGCTCTTCCAGTTCCCCGATCCGCCTGGAACAGTCCTCCCGCATAGATTCCTTTACCTTCTTAAATACATCGTCTCTGGAGCTATAAATACTGTCCGAACGGCTCAGATACATCATCGCCCGGTCCGGGTCGTCGTTTTTCATACAATGCAGGCCCATCTCATAATAGATTTTAGAAAGCGCAGGCAAATCCTCCCGCTCCTGGGCCTTTGCCAGCCGCCGCTCCAGGTCGTCCATATTCCGGGCTGGCAGAACATTTTTAAACAGCTGCAGTAATTTAGAAATCATCAAAATCATGCGGATACCCCTTTCCTTTGTATGTTTGAAAAAACCATTTTAAAGTGCAAGGGACACAAAACTTTAGTTAGTTTCATGTCTCTTGCATTATACTTTCATTAATTACAAAGTTTTTCGTAATTCTTCAACCTCTTTTTTGGAATAATTAGAAATCAAATATACTATTTCTTCCGTCGAATACCCTTTTTTAAGCATTTTTTTTACTACCTGCTTTTCTGAATCAGCCGCTTTCTTCCTCTCTGATTCTAACAAATCAGCCGCTTTCTTCCTCTCCATTTCTACTGCTTTTCTTTCTGACGCTGCCGCCCGCTTTCTTTCCTCTTCTATTGCCTGCTGTTTTTCCTCTTCAAATATCATTGCCACCTGTGTCATTTCGATCGCCCTCCTTATTTTGTTCGCTGTTTCCCTGTCAATGATCTTGTCGGTAAATGCCAGTATCCCCGCCAGCGTAAACACCTGTTGGCCCCTGTCCTGTATCTTTGCCGCCAGGTCTACCGTTTCACAGATTCTTTTTTCCTTTTCTTCCCTTTTCCGGTAGGACAACGGAAGTATGATAAATTCCATCAGTTCTTCATCCGTCAGCATCTCATTTCTTTCCACTTTTCCTTTCAGGCGCTCCATTATGCCGTCAGAGTCAAGCTCCGAGAGGAACGCCGTCTCTGTGCTTAATTTTACCGCGCCAATATTGTATTCATTTGACACCTGCCCCCTGCTAATATCACCCGTATAAATGACAATCATCCGAAGCTGCGGACAATCCCTTTTTTCTTTCTGGTATCTGTTTGCAACCCCTGTCAGATAGTTCAGGTATTTTATCTTGTCGCTTTTATCATAGCTGCTTTCATAATCTAATATAGCCACCGTATCGTCTTCCAGTTCAAAAAGGTTATCCATCCGCAGTTCATTTGCCCTTACGGCCGGGATATTTGTCGGCTTTGCCTCCCTGATTTCCGCAAGGCCCAGGCCGTATACCCAGAATGACTTACCCTTAAAGTTCTCTGCAAGCACCTTGCTTGTGATATCCTTATTCTGGTATGCAATTTCCTCATGTCCCATGCTTTATCTCTCCCTAAAATTTAGAAATCGTTATCCTGCTGGTTCCATTATATTTTCTTTCTTTTAAAAAATCAACATCTGTATTTTGTTCTATATTTATTCTACACCGCTGTCTGACCGGATCAAACACTTGCCTCTGCTTCCGATTCATGTTAAAATAAAGCAAAGCAAAAATACAGACAGGATGGTGATCATGAACATGTCTGAAACAAAAACAGACGCTGAAAGAACGAACCCCAAACCAGAAATACCAGCCCTGCAGCAACCGCCGGGACAGCGAAACAGCAGCGGGAACCGGGAATATAAATCACGGCTGTTCAGCTTCATTTTCGGCAGAGAAGAAAACAAAGCATGGACGCTCTCGCTTTATAACGCGCTTCACGGCACTTCCCATGACGACCCGTCCGCCATTACCATCAACACCA
Organism: uncultured Eubacterium sp.; assembly: GCA_947564835.1. Classification (GTDB taxonomy): domain Bacteria; phylum Bacillota; class Clostridia; order Lachnospirales; family Lachnospiraceae; genus Eubacterium_J. Next base: position 6,837 of record CANOET010000013.1, read on the forward strand.
TTGAGGATGTCATCTACATGGGCATGAAAAACGACCTTTCCATCCTTGTGTCGGAAATCATCAGCTTCTACCGCTCCATGGCGCTGTATGAGCAGCAGAGCTCCTACAACCCGAACATGCCCATCCGCGAGTTTATGTATGCCGGAAAGCTTTATGATAAATTCATCCATTCCGCCAGGCTTAACCGCTACGGCAAAACACTCCTCCCGCTCCCACTCCCAAAGCTCGTGGTCTTCTACAACGGGGAGGACGACGCGGAGGATGAAACCACCCTGTGCCTTTCCGACGCATTCCGTGAAGAAATCCGCAGGAACCTCCTGCGCCGCTATGAGAAAGAAGGTGCTATGCCCGGCGGGGACGAAATCGCAGCCGAAACGGAACGGATACTGGAAGAAGCCAGCCCGGACATTGAAGTGAAAGTGCGCATGGTCAATATCAACTATGGACACAATAAAAAACTGCTTTCCGCATGCAAGCCGTTACAGGAGTATGCATGGTTCGTGGCACAAGTCCGCAAAAACCTTGCCTCCCCGGCGGAAAACGGCGCTGCAAAACTAAGCATCGGCGAAGCTATCGACCTTGCCTTGGATGTCATACCGCAGGATTTTGTAATCAGGGAATTTTTATTATCGAACAAAGCGGAGGTGAAGGATATGTGCCTAACTGAATATAATGAAATGGAAACTATGGAAATACTGCGCCAGGAAGCGCTTTTGGAAGGCATGCAAAAAGGAAGGAAGGAAGGACTCCTGGAAGGGAAACAGGCCGGGCTCCTGGAAGGGAAACAGGCCGGGCTCCTGGAAGGGAAACAGGCCGGGCTCCTGGAAGGGAAACGAAAAACTATGCTGCTCGTTATCCAGAACCTGATGGACAATCTGGGGCTAACAGCGGACAAGAGTATGGATGTATTAAATATCCCTCCAGCCGAGCGTACGTTTCTCCATACATGTCTGTCGGAAAAACGCATGCCTGGAGAGTGACAATTTTTATCTGCATTCAAAAATAAACCCCTCAATCACATTGAGGGGTTTATTTTGTGTTATTTGCTGAGACACAGTACCACAACACGATAGAAACAAACTGTCTGTCACCGGAAAACCCCGCGCCAATACTCCAGCATATCCCCCACCGTCTGCTCCAGCCTGATTTGCGGCTCCCATCCGGTAGCTTCCTGCAATTTGCTTATATCCGCTTCCATCACCGGCACATCCACCGGCCGCAGCTTTTTTTCATCTACTTCCACACGGATCTGCGCCGCAGACTGCTCCAGGATCATCGTAAGAATCTCACGGATTGCCACGGCATGGCCGCTTCCGATATTATACGTCTCACCCGCCAGCCCCTTTTCCGCCAGCAGCGCATAAGCGCGGACAACGTCCCGGACATCCGTAAAATCCCTCCTGGCGCTCAGATTGCCGACCCTGATCACCGGCTCCTTCTTTCCCATCTCGATCTGCGCTGCCTGCCGGCAAAAATCAGCTGCCACAAACACCGGCGACTGGTTCGGGCCGATATGGTTAAATGGACGCACCATGATCAAATCCATCCCGTAAGCCTGCGCATAGATCCGGCCAACCATATTCTGGCAGGCTTTTGTCACTGCATAAAGGTTGCCCGGCCGCAGTGGATTTTCCTCACAAACCGGCGTTTCCTGCAGACGGATCTGTCCGTACTCTTCCCCGGAACCGACCAGCAGCACACGGGGATGTTTTTCATATCTGCGCAAAACTTCCAGGAGATTGATGCTGCCTTTGATATTAATATCGGCTGTCATCTGCGGATTGCTCCAGGAAACAGCGACGGAACTTTGAGCCGCCAGATGAAAGACGGCATCCGGCTGTATCTCTTGCAGCACTTCCAGGATCCGGTCCTGTTCCAGAATATCCAGGTCATACACGGCCGTCCCGGCAGGCGCAGTCTGCTGGGCAGGTATTTTTGTAACAAATACTTCCTGTCCGAGCGCTGCCAAATGTTTCGCCAGATATTCCCCGACAAATCCGGCCCCGCCAATAATCAAAGACCTCATTTAACATGCCCCCATCCGGATCTCTTTTGCCACAAGCTCCATATCGCTTTGTACCATACGCTCCACCAGCTTTTCAAACGGAATCTCCCGCTTCCAGCCAAGCTCCTGTTCCGCCTTTGCTGGATTTCCCCATAACAGCTCGACCTCTGCCGGGCGGAAAAATTCCGGGTTCACTTTTACAATCACATTTCCGTTTGAACGGTCCCTGCCGGTCTCATGCACGCCTTCGCCTTCCCAATCAAGGGAAATGCCCACATGGCCGAATGCGGTTTCCACAAATTCCCGCACAGTCCTTGTCTCATTCGTTGCAATGACATAGTCCTGCGGCTGTTTATTCTGCAAAAGCAGCCACATCGCATACACATAATCCTGCGCATGCCCCCAGTCGCGTTTTGCATCCAGATTCCCAAGCTCCAGACAGTCCTGCACCCCCTGGCGGATACGCGCGGCCGCATATGTAATCTTGCGGGTAACAAATTCCTTGCCCCGCCGTTCGCTCTCATGGTTAAATAAAATCCCGCTGCAGGCAAACATATCAAAGCTTTCGCGGTAATTTTTCGTAATCCAGTAGCCGTACAGCTTCGCGACCCCATATGGGCTGCGCGGGTAAAACGGGGTCGTTTCCGTCTGCGGCATTTCCTGCACCTTGCCAAACATCTCGGATGTAGCCGCCTGGTAAAAATGCGCCTGCGGACGGACGGTGCGGATGGCATCGAGAATATTGGTAACGCCGATGGCGTCGATCGCCGCCGTTGCAGTCGGCTGCTCCCAGCTTGTCCCTACAAATGACTGCGCAGCAAGATTGTAGACTTCGTCCGGCTGCGCGATTCTGACCGCGTTGATCAGTGATGTTAAGTCTGTCATATCTGCGTAGATGAAGCGGATGTTGTCTTTGATATGTACGACGTTGCCGTAGTCAACGACGCTTTTGCGGCGCATGATGCCATAGACTTCATAGCCTTTTTTTAAGAGCAGCTCGGCCAGGTATGAGCCGTCCTGGCCGGTGATGCCGGTGATTAGTACTCGTTTCATGTAGTTACCCCTCCTAATTCAGAAAAATGCAAAATTAATTTTCTTCTTTTCCACAATATTCAGAAATAATATACCTGGGTCTTCCTTTTATTTCCTCATAAATTTTTGCAATATAAAATCCAATAATGCCAAGACTCACCATAACAATACTCCCGCTAAAAAGCTGCAAGATAATAACCGTCGTAAATCCTTCTAATGCCGTTCCCATTATTTTTTGATAAAGAGAAAAGCTACCCAATAAAACAGATGCTATCAGCATAAAAGCCCCAATAAATGTCACCATTTGCATAGGTGCCGCCGAGAATGAAGAAATACTCATTAAAGCATATTTAATCAATGACCATGTAGACCACTTCGACTCACCAGCTATCCTTTCCTGCACAACAAATTCTACCGATTTAGTTTTAAATCCTACCCATGAAGATAATGCTCTGAAAAAAGCATTTTTTTCCTTCATCTCCAAAATTGCATCCACCGCTTTCCGGTCCATCAATTTAAAATCAGATGCCCGTCCCATATCTACACCAGCAGCTTTGCTCATAATATCATAAAATATTTTTGCACACGCCTTATGTATTACCGATTCTTTACCTCTGTCCAGCTTCACACCCTCAACAACCTCATATCCTTGTTTCCACAATTGGTACATTTCTACTATTGTTTCAGGTGGATGTTGCAAATCGCAATCCATAACAACACAGCATGCCCCCTTGGCATATTTCAGACCAGCATAAATTGCGGATTCTTTTCCGAAATTCTTCGAAAAACTTATACCTTTTATACAGTCATTCAACGCTGACTCTTCTTGTATTTTCTGCCAAGTCTGATCTGTTGAACCATCGTTTATAAATATAACCTCAAAAAAAATATGCTCTTTTTGCATAATCTGGCTTACAACAGAAGCAGTACGTTCAATCATATATTGTTCATTAAATGCAGGAATGATAATTGACAATAGTTTATCCTGTTTTTTCATTGACACGCTCCTTTCCTAATCTGAATTAACCAGAATAGAATCATCTTTGACAAAGTATTGCATTTGTGACTACCCGGACACCAGAAATCTTTTTTCAAACTGTGTATATCAGTATAAAGGCCAGAGATACAAATACACCGTTAAATTCGATTACAGCTCTGTACAATAGTTTCGCATCACTTACTATACGAGTCAGAGGTACCAAAATCAGGTCATAACCATAAAAATAGAATCACTTACTCCCCTGCCAATACAATAGAGTCAATTTCAATGATATTCTGATTTATATTATGCATCTTAATTTCCAGATCTTCGATTTCTTTCGGAATCGTAAATTTAACTATTCGTTCATCGTCTGCAGACTCTAATACCTTAAAAGAATACACTTGTTCATCTTTATAAGAACTGATTTCCAACTCACCGGAATTTATATTTTTTCCTTTTATCGTACATGTATAGGTTCCTGATTGAATCGGATAATATGGCCCATACATCAAAGTATCTGGAAAAATATATAAACGATGTCCTTCTTTGATACCATTTCCTGAAAATCTCATATCATCCAATTCTATTTCGAGATCCTGAAAAGGATCGATTCTGTTTTTCTCAAGTTCGTACAATGATTGGTTTAACCCTACAATCACTCCATCCATATCATAGAAGAATAAATCAAGGTCTTTACAAAAAATGGCCTGTTTATTTGGAAAAATATAAATATTTTGATTTGCCTGAGGTGTTCCTATTTCTTGTACATACTTTTCTGTTGCCTGAGAAACAGCTTTTTGATCCATTCTTGCCATGTAAAATGAATTAAATGTAACACCTTTCCCATACATAAATTTTCCCAGTGCAACTGTAAACTCAGAATTTGTAAACGGCATTTGATCTGGAATAAATACAATTGTTTTTTTATTTCTGCAAATCAAATCCCATTGGTCTTCCTGAATGATATCGACGTATTCCATTTTTTCGGAAAATTGATTTCTTTTTTCAATCATATACCCACTTAAATCATAAATTTGAATCAATAGTGCTAATCCAAGAACCAGGCAACTCCAGGAATACTTGACATATCGTATCACAGTACTAATAAAAAACACCATTGTAAGATAACATAATGGCCAGATAAATCTTCCCGAAGAACGAAACACCCCCAATAATTTCAAAATAGCATCCGGCCAAGGAATTTCAAAAAGGACTCTTACTCCATACGTTACCGTCGGACTCAACGCCAAAATCAGGAATGCACAGCATGCCAGAAAAGTTAAAACAGATTTTGGATGCAGATATCTTCTTTCTTTTGTCCATGTCTCACTATTTATAAGTAAAAGATAACCTGCAAGAATCATAATAAACAAGATACCAGCACCCAGATAGCCCATTCCTTCATACTGTCCTTCACCATGCGGAAGTTCTTGAAATATTTTTGATATGCCAAATATTGGATTAAACATCGTGTTCAGGTTAGCACTAAAAAATCCAAGACCATCGCTGCTTAACGATCCGCCCTGTATAAATGCCCCCAAAGCATACAATAATAAAAGCGCAGATAACACCGGACATAGAAAAACAATAAAACTGTATAATATTTTTTTGCTTTGTAAATATGTATAAATACTGTCACACAAAATAAATATCACAATCATTGGTATAAAATAAATATGAACAGCTGCCGCCATGCATAACACCAGAGTCCATAACCCGGCTTTTTTCAAGCAACATTCTCTAAATGGATTATAAAACCATACAACCAATGCCACAATAATGATCCATTGTCCACCTAACGACGTATGCGAAAACATCCGCTGCAACACATACGGCGATACGATAAAAAAAGCAGAAGAAATAACACAAAAAAATTTATTTTTTGTAAACCTTCTAATTAAAAATGCAGAAAATCCTCCCATCAGACTATACGAAACAATTCCCCAAATACCGAAATATTGAAACGTATCTGGTAAGATATCAGAAAACAATTTAAAAAAACACGCCAATATAGGAATCGAATCCATATAGACTATTGATACGCTGGTTGTACTTGCAAGCCCTTCAATCAAACCAAACGGAAATTTCCATGGAGACGTTCTGTAATACATCCATCCTAGATAATGCTGTGACAGATCGCCTCCGACATACAGCCAGTCGTCATAAGTAACATCTATAATACGATACCCGTATACTGCCACAAACAATATCATCCCTATAATTGTTCCACTTAGAAATAACTGTGCAAATTCCTTTCGGCTAACTTGGTTCATTATCCATTCCCTTTTCTAATTTCACTTATTTCTTTATGCTGTTTTTCTCTGATATTTCTACGAATCATTGTAAAAGGCTTTTCAACCATAATATCTGCAATATATGCCAATACAATAGAAATAAAGAAAAATTCCAATCGTTCCATCCAATATAACGGCTGCATCCTCATCACATATTTTATCTGAAAATGATTTAAATAAATGCCATAACTTAGCTTTCCCAAAAAATGATCCAACTTTGACATTTTATCATCCTTAAGAAATAACATTACTGGTATTCCTAAAATTAATCCTATGACGATTTCCCTATTAACTCCTAAATGATATTCTAGTTTCATCAGATAGCGCATAATAAAAAATACAGACATACACCAAACACCAAATACCCATTTTTTATCCTTGCTAAAATCTTTACTTGCTAAAATACTTCCTGTCATAAAAATAAAAAGCATACCTAAAATTGATTTGTATCCATACCAGACTGTATCAATTTTTCCCACAAAAGCTAATGTAAAAACTACTCCTGATAGCAGCAACGAGATTTTTTGTAGTCTGTATTTATATATAAACGGATATAACAGATAAAATTTTAGTTCCAGGGCTAATGTCCACGCAGCAGGAATAATCATTGTATTCAATCCCTTTCTGGAACCAACCGGAAAAATAAGCAGATTTTTAATAATATAACTTAGATTTACAGTTTCCATGCACTCATTAAGTTCATCTGGTATCGGAAAAAAATATACATACACTACTGTCAGAATACAGAAAAAAATATATTGTGGATAGATTCTCATAATCCTGTCCAGATAAAAATTTAGGATCTGCCTGCTGCTAATTACCCCCCCCCCTAAAATAATTATCTACACTTTTCTGCATAGTAAATCCACTAATTAATAAAAAAGATACTACAGATACGACACCTTGATTTATCCCTGCAAAATATGTGCCAATATGTGACAATGCAACAAAGATCGCCAACACAAACCTATATTTTCCCATTTTTTACACCTCCTGACTTACAATGTGATCCTGGTGCTGTCATAAATTATCAGATATTCTATGTTGTCAATTTTCTCTATCTATTTTAGTAAGTCATGTAATGTAACTTCTGGATATCTCTGCTTTGTTATAGCAAGAAACCTGTATAATAGGTTACATTTATACTTCCTCAATGGTTAATGCTTTCAAAAGAAAAATTATGTAAAATTATGTATCATTAGTAAAAATGATCTTATTTTTTCTTGTGGAACTAAAAACCAATCCCAATAAACAGAATCACATACATCCCGCCACACATCTATGTTAAATATGATGTTTCCATATAAATCCGTGATATAATATTGATTTTGAGATGCAAATTCGTATAAACTGTCTTTCTCCAGTCCATAAACACTGTAGCTTGGGTAACCATATTCTACGCTGATGATAGGTTTGTATTTTTTCAAACATTGAACAGCACCTTTCAAAATATTTATTTCTGCTCCTTCAGCGTCCAGTTTGATATAAGCAATATTTTGAAACATACCTATATAAGCATCTAACATATCCACTTCTACTTCTATCTTCTCAACTCTAGCATCTTCTCTGTTGTAGATTCTCTTCTTTAATCCACTTTCTTCCGGATAATTATCGACTTTATAAAAATCCATTTTCCCGGCACGATCTGATAAAGCTTTATTTATAACTGTAACATTTTCACTGCCCAATTCCTGTTTCAAGGCAGCAAATTGTTCTGGCAATGGCTCAAATGCATATAAAAATCCTGTATTTCCTATTAACTGCTGAAACACCTTTGTATGCCGACCAGCATGAGCCCCAATATCTATCACCGTGTCTCCCTCATGAATAATCTTAGAATAAGATTGTTCCAAAACCAGTTCATAGTCAGGCATGCCATATCTCTGAATAGAATCATTAATGTTCTTTTGTGCTGTATAGACATCATTCATAAAATGATATCTTTGTGTAAGATCACTTTGATGTAACTGCTTATATTCTTCCGACTGTAGGATATCCTTTTGCAGTTCTCTCCAATTTTTTGTATTTCGAGCAGCAATCATAAGATTTTCCGGTTCTCTATTCAATAAATAGCGGTATGCATAAATCACTGCAGCCTGTTCATCTGTAAAATACCCCCCCCCGCTAATTTTTCCCAAATTACAGATCTCTTCTCTTATCTGATCCAGCTGCAGATTTTGTTCTTTTAAAATGGATATATAATATTTCTCAAATTGTGTTATCTTCTTTTTCATAAACGTACACTCCTAATATAGATAAAACATATTTTTTTCCTAAACTGATATCTACATTAATGATTTTTCTAAAATCTTCACATATCTTTTCCGGTTAAACACCTGATTATAATAACTCATAATTTCCTGAGATTTTTGCATATAAAATGCTTCATTTTCAACTAGCTGATTAATATAACCTGCAAATTCAGCAGCATCTTGCGTTACCAGACATCCGCACATCGTCTTATCCGGCATCCCATCTACACCTCGTTCATTACATACCACAGGAAGTCCTTTTGCCATAGCTTCCACAACCTTAACTTTCATTCCTGTACCTTGAAACATTGGGCAGATTGCCACTTTTACATTTTCATATATACCATGCAGATCAGGGACAAATGGAAGAATATCTATATTACTATATTTAATTTTGACCTCCTGAGCCGCAGAACCAACAAATAGAATTTTTATATTTTTATTTAAAAGCGGATAAACTTTATCTATGAACCATTCTAATCCAGTGACATTAAATAAATTATTAAATCCAATAAAAAACACATCCCACTTTCTATCTAAGAAAGGAGTACTTACCGGTACAATATTTTCAGATAACAAGTGTGGTAAAAAATAAATGTTTTTTCCAGTAATTTTTTCATAAAAGATACGTTCATCATTAGATATACAAAAAATATCATCAAAATATCGCAATCTAACAATCTCTTCATCCATTAACTTTCCAAGGGAAACCTCTTTTTTTTGTTCTTTATCCCATGCATACTGCTGAAGAAAAACACTATCTTCCATAAAATAAATCTTCTTTGCATGAATTTTTTTGCTTCTAAATAAAGAAGCAAGATATGCATAGAAGGTAATGATTACATCATACTCATAATGATTTAAGATATCTGTAAACATACGCTGTGCTCCTGGCGAAACCCAATCCTGAAGGTAATCTTTTTTCTGCACCGCTCGAATTTTATTGTTTACCCGTTCCACAAGTTCATTTTTTCCATAACCTTTTTGAAAATCATATAAAAACAACTTATGTATAATTTTATCCTTATTTTGTTTCCTAAAATCCCGAAACGAAGAATTTGGAGAAAAATTCTCAAAACTAAAATAATCTATTTCAAAACCAATTTCTCTAAATATAGTAACCAGCTGCATCACACGGTTATTTGTTCCCATAGCTCCTTGTAAAAAGTTATTTGGATAAATCATCAGCATTCTTTTCATTTCATCACCCTTTATCTCCCTCTATTACCTGATACCATCCCTGCCCGTTCACAATCATTTGATAAACCTTTTCTGCTGCCTGCATCCAAGACCAACCTCTAATTTCGGCGGATTCGTAAACAGCTTGTCCGTTTTCAAATGCAAGGATTTTCTGAATTAAACTATTGGTTGTTCGTTCAAAATAATTGACATTTCCACCGGCAACTTCATGGAATACCTCGATATCCGAACACAAAACGGGCAGATTATATTTTCCTGCTTCAATTAGCGGCATGCCAAATCCTTCCCCGGCAGACGCCTGAATCAGACATTGTGCATGCTGATATGCATATGCTACTTCACTGTCATTCACCGCTTCAAAAAATTCCAGTCTCCATCCTTTTTCCGGATGTGCTTTTACCTTTTGCAAAAATGACTTCATATTCCAGCCTATATGTCCGATGATACACAAACTTACATCACTACCTTCTTCCCACAAGGTCTCAAATGCATCCAACACAAGCGCGTGGCCTTTACGTGGTTCAATGGTTCCAACCATCAGATACACATCTGTATTTCTTTCAAAAAACCGAATAATCTCACCGGAAATCTGCTGATTTGCCTGCCCATTAAATGAATTCTGGCCAAGTGGAAAATAACCAACCTGCACCTGATTTTGGGCCGTCACACCATGCTTTTTGCAATAATGAATGACATCATCAGCAACGCAACGGGAATCGCACAAAATCCCATCATAATTTTTTACAATTTCTTCTATGTATGCACCAAATCCCTTGCTGGTTCTTTTTTCAAAATACTGAGGCATTTTCAGAGGCAGAATATCATAAATAACTGCATATGTTTTGATGCCTGCTTTTTGAAATGCACTGGCATACGGATGCTTTGCAGATACATGGATTCCACGCATTTGGATCTCTGGCATGAAAAACAGATCCGTGTTCAGCAACTTTATATTTTTCTCGACAACCTGATAAGTATCTGCCGAAAGCTCACTGCACTGTATAACATCTTTCTGCATATGTACAATTACCGGAATCACTGGCAATTTCTTTTTCATTGCTTTGAAAAGCTCATTGCTGACTCTTGCAATTCCGGTCATATATCCTGACTTGATCCACTCACGTACAACCGTCATGTCAAATAAGATTCGATGATCCAGATTATATGGTTTAACAGGCACATGATTTTGTACCATAAGCAATACCTCTGCTATCTCTTCCTGCTGTGCCTGGTCAAACAAGATTCCTTCCTCTGTATACAGTCTTGCAATATCTCTGACCATCTGTTCCGTTATTTCAAATTGATACATTTTCTTTTCATGAGGCAGCCATCTGTCCAAAATAGCATTCTTTGTTTTTTGCGCTACTTTTTTCCATTGAAAGGATTGAGCATATTTTACAGAATTTTCCGCCCGTTTCATAGAAGCAACCGGATGATCCAGAATTTCCCGTATCCCCTTTGCAATGCTTCTGGCAGAACCTGGTGAAACCAGCGTCGCATGGCCCTGTGCAATTTCTTTGAGACTGGAAGTATTCGATGTCAGCACCCTTGCACCACATGCCATGGCTTCAATCACCGGCAGTCCAAACCCCTCATACAAAGATGGAAATGCAAATAAATCTGTAACATTATACATACGGATTAGATCTGCTTTCGGAATATATCCTGTACAAATAACCCTTTTATCTACACCACAGTCTATTGCTGTTTTTAAATACCGATTCAGAATCTCCTGTTCAGCCTTTCCAACAATCACTAACTGATACCTGTCCGTAACCTGTTTCCCACATCTTGCATACGCAGCAATCAACCCTTCTATATTCTTTTTGAAATCAATCCCTCCTGCAAACATTATAAACGGATCTGTAATCCCATACCTGGATTTTAATACCTTGACATTTACCTTTTGCAGTATCCTGTACGAAGGATCTATGCCTGCATAAATTACAGCAATTTTTTCTGCGGGTATACCCAGTAACTTTACAGCATCATCTTTGGCTGACTGCGATATTGCCAGTAATAAATCCAACCCTTTCAAAAAATTAATCGATTTTTTATAATCTTTTTCAAAGTCTGGATCACATAAGCATTGACGCGGAAATATAAAAGGTATCAGGTCATACAAAATTCCAACAGTAAACACATCCTGAAACCATGCATTTTCATACATATTTCCATATTCCGTAGGACTTGTAAAAAACATCACGTCAATTTCGCTCTGTTCTATAAAATGTCTGACAGCACCCTCTATGACAGCCTTAGTTCGCGAATCACGCAAAAGCTGCCGTTCCCCAACATCTACCACCTTCGGCCCCATCGGATACTGATAAAGCCTGCATGTTCCGTCCAGCCTTGGATCTCCTATATAATCCTGATACAAGTTTAAAAAATGAAACTCCATTTCCTGATTGTTGTGATCTAATAGTTCCCGAATAAGTTCTCTGCTGTAATGTCCGATTCCTCTGTATTTTGACCCTGTACTAAAAGGTTTTAAATCAATACCTATTTTCATGCTCCAACCCTGTTCTCTCCCAGATCGATTTCGCTAACAATCCAGATCGCGCGATATCTTCTGCTATTTTCTTATGATTATTTTATTTTTTCTAATTCCCGTAGTCTCTTTATAACGTACTCTTGCTTCTTATCCATTTTGTCAATTCTTTTATAAATATCGTCAAATTTTTCGATATACATTCCAAGCAGCTCACAAATATTTTTTTGGAAATCCAACATTCTTTCTGCATATGGTTTTGTCACGAAACGAATACTTTTCCTGATTGCCCTTTTTATTAGTTTTTTGATTTTTTCCTTGATGCTATTTGCTTTCGGCAATTCATAATCAAAGGTATGCACAAATTGTTGAGTAATCTGCAGCAATCTGATTTTGAGATTTGAGTTATCCGCTTTTACAACAGTCTTTTTTGCTTCTTCTCGAAAAATATTTAAAATGTCTTCTTTCGTCATAACCTTCCTCATTCCGGCATTCTTTGTTCCATACATTTTCTGTTCCATCAAACCTCTCTACTATCCATCCAAAACCTGTGTTTTAGATCCACAACCCCCATAGCTGCATTTGCAGAAAAAATCTTAATTTCCGCTAACTTATCATAATGGTCATAACTGACACTTTCTTCCTGATTCCCTAGCGCAACCCCGATTGTATAGGTTCCTTCCGCCAACGGCAATTTTGACAGCTCAATTTCTATCGTTCCGCTTTCTTTCACCGGAAGCCCTTCACTCCCATCCCGCCTGGTATTAATCCCATACACATAAACCCCGTTTTTACTCCTGATTTCCAACCCGATATTCACCCGCAGCTGTTCCGCATCCGCCTGTGTCCGGTAGGATACCACAACCCTAACATTCTCCCCGGACTGAAATGACCTTTTGTCAACCCCTTTTTCATCCAGCACTTCCACCGCGGTAATCAGCATATCCCCGGTTCCGAAATGCTCCCCCAGGTGCGTAATCTGATCCAGCGCTATCCTGTCTGCGTTTTCTTCATCTGCTTTTTCTTGCGGCTTTGACTGCGTGTCTTTTTCCAGCTTCTTTCTTGTATCCTGTTCCCCGGCCATAAATTCCAGATACCGGTTCTGGATGTAGCGCGGTTCGCCTTCGTCCAGCTTTTCTCCATGATCCAGCCAGATTCCATAATCGCACAGCCTGTCAATGGTTCCCATATCATGCGTCACTACGAGGATGGTGGTTCCTTGTTTTTTCATATCATAGATCTTATTGGCGCATTTTGCCTGGAAATTCAAATCCCCCACGCCCAGGATCTCGTCCACCAGCAGAATATCCGCATCCACATGGATTGCCACTGCGAATGCCAGCCTGGCATACATCCCGGAGGAATAGGTACGGATCGGGTTGTCGATAAATTCCTCCAGCTCGGAAAACCGGATGATATCAGGAATGCGCTTTTCAATCTCTTCTTTTGTAATGCCGAAGATAGTCGCATTGGTATAGATGTTTTCCCGTCCCGACAGTTCCGGGTGAAAGCCTGCCCCCAGTTCAATCAGGCTTGCGACTTTCCCTTCGATGCTTACCATGCCTGCATCCGGGAACATCGTGCGGTTAATGATTTTTAGCATCGTACTTTTTCCCGAACCATTCTGCCCGATCAGCCCGACCGTACTGCCTTTTTTGATTTCAAACGATACGTCCTTTAATGCGTAAAATTCCTTAAAATCCCCTTTGCCGCCGCGGACAATCCGCTCTTTCAGCGTCAGCGGACGGTCAAAGTACAGCCGGAATTTTTTACTGACGTGCTCTGCCCTGATCACTGCTTCCATAAAATGCCCTTTCTGCCTCTTTCCGAAAGCCCCCTGCTATCTTTATAATACTTCTGTAAATTTCCTCTGGAGCCTTTCAAATATTACATATCCGCCTGCCAGCACCGCAACGGAATAGATGGCTGCAAACAGCAGCATTTTTAAATCAATCCCGTATCCGTTAAAGGTGACGTCCCGGTACATCAGCACATAGGCGGTCATCGGATTGAGGAACATCATTTTCTGCAGATGTGCGGGCATTGCCGTAATGTCATACATCACGGGTGTCAGAAAATACAGCGCCATCAGGCTTACGCTGATTAAGTGCTCCATATCCCGGAAATACACATTGATACTGGAAACAAGCATCGCAATTCCCGTACAAAGCACCGTCTGGCAAATCATCAGAACCGGCAGCCACAGCAGGTTCCAGGTAAACGGCACCTTGAAAATCACCAGCATCGGAAATACAATCGCATAGCTGAATACCATATTCATAAGGCCGCTCAGCGTATAAGAAACCGGCAGCACTTCTCTTGGAAAGTATACTTTGGTTACAAGATTGCTGTTGTAGACAATCAGCCCGCAGCCTCCCTGCATTGTGGACGTGAAAAAGTTCCACGGAATCAGCGCCACAAATAAAAACATGGCATAGTTTTCCTGGCTGAACCGCATCACATAAGGAAAAATCACGGAATATACAAGCAGCTGCAGCAGCGGATTGACAAACGTCCATAAAAATCCGAGAAAGGAACCTTTGTACCTTGTTTTCAGCTCTTTCTTCGTCCAGCTTTTGATCATTTCCTTAAATTTGAGTATTTCACGGATTCTTGTTCTCATGATGCCCCTCTGTATCTTTTAAATGTTTTTCCCTGACACAAAACCGAAACAGAACGATCGAACCGGTAAATGCAAGCAGCCATACACTCAAAAGATACGCCAGATTGTACAGCACGCGCTCCCACAAAAAAGCGTGCGGCTGGTAACCATTTAAAATAATTTCTTTCAGATCCACCTCTGCCCTTTGCTCTGCCTGTTCTGCATACAGGTCAACCACAGCTGCCCTGCCGCCTACCGTAAGCTCCACCATGCCGGCATCCGGCCCGCGTCTTAACATCAGTGTATAATCCGGTTCTTGTGACAGCGGAACGGTAAGCTCTGATTCCGCCTGCTGCTGCGTGTAGGGCCTGTCCTCCCGAAACTCCCATCCTTCGGGCAGCTGCAGCTCATACAGGTTAAAATCCATCCCGCCAAACCGGATGCCTTCCAGCCACACCTGATATCCCGCAGCCTGCTGGTTTTTTTCTCCCAGGGTACGGATCTGTACCGTCTGATTGCCCGCCAGTTCCTTGTGATAATATTGGTTTTTCAAGACCATGCCTTGTTTCAGCGGCAGAACGGTGAATAAAAAGCTTGTAATCAGAAGCGAACAAAACACAACCATAAACTGGCGCGTGCGGTTTCTGATTTTTGCAAACTGTGCCAGATCATAATTCCAAAAAAGGAAATACCATCCCAATGCCAGATATACGCACCCTAAGATCCACAGGCAGAATGTATTAACGACATGCAGATCACTTTTGGACGTTATAATAAGCGCCGCGATACTGCAGATGCTGGTTATCACGCTAACCAGGATTTTCTTCTTTTTTGCTTTTCCCTTCATGACTGTCCTGTTATCCTTTTCCTATGATTCCCGCTGCCCTCCCCTGGTAAATTGCCCTGATTCTTTCCCTGATCTTTCCTGCAGCGCGCTCCATCGCAAACACTTTTTGTGCATGCGCTTTGGCATTCACTGCAATCTTCCGGTAAAAATCCGGATCTTCATACAGCCTGCGCATATATGCGGCTGCCTGATGTACATCCGGGTCTGCCCAGTAGTTTCCCTTACGGAACGGCCCCAGGTCTTTTGCAATCGGAATCAGCTTATAATCCAGCATACATGCCGTCTCTGCATTCATAAATTCGGTATTTGCTGACCAGCCCGTTGCAATGCATGGAACCCCCAGCAGCATCGCCTCTGCCAGCACGAGTCCGAACCCTTCCGCACGGTGCATCGATACAAACACATCCGCACAGGCCGTGAGGCTGTTTGCTTCGGCTTTCGTCAGCACTTCTGTCAAAAAATATACATTGTCGTATCCGTTCAGGACCTGCCGGATCTGCTCCATCTCTTCCTTGTCTGCACTGTTCATTTTAATGACAAGGCCGACTTTTTTCTCTTCCCTGGAAAATGCTTCCTGAAATGCTTTCAGTACGCCGACCGGATTTTTCCGTTCCATAATACTGTGGCTGTCATACATCATCAGGAACAAAAACTGATCCTCCGGTAAATGGAAATATGCCCTGTCATATGCCTGGTCTGTCGGCGCCTTTACATGATACGGAATCGTAATAACCGGCTTTTGCGTCCTCTTACGCAGTGCATTGCTGACAAACTCTGACGGTGTCCAGATTTCGTGCAGCAGGTCAATACATCCCGCCCATTCTTTCGGAAACTCTTCCAGTTCCCAGAGCCAGAATGCAATATTATAACGATAATCCCATACCTGCTTTCCCAATCGGAAATAGGCAAGCGTAAATTCATTGGCATTGATATGAAACAAATTTATATTATATTCCGGCTGCGGCAGCAGCAGCTTATCACAGCTGTGGTCGTCCATATGGTCATCCTCTGCCGTATGATACTCACAGATTCCAAACGCTACTCCGCTGCTTTGCAGCGCTCCCGCCACCAGGCGGCAGCTCTGTCCAAGGCCGAAATCGCCGCGGATATTTCCGGTCAGATTAATGCCATCTTTGTAATAGTACCGCGTAAACGGCCGGATTTTTTCTTTTTTCAATCTGCCGGTATTCCATGCCAGATAGCGTTTTTTTGCCTTCTGCAGCAGCGGAAGCGGCAAAATACGCACAAGAAAAGGCTTGCACCTTCCTGTCACATCTATAATCACTTGAAAGATACTCATTGCCCCATTCCCACATCCTGATCTTCCGCCTCACCGCCAGGCTCCTGCTTCTCATACCCGCCCATAATATCCGCCACAGATTTTACAATCCGGATATACATCGCATAGCTGTCACTGTCCTTTTTTTCCGGCTGCTTCCACAGGTCGTGAATCACCGCCTCCGAAGGCTGCATCATGCCCCAGAGCAGCACATCCGCATCCGCTTCCAATTCCCGGCACAGGCTGGTAAACGTGTTCAGGCTCATTTTCCGCGACCCGCGTTCGATATGGCCCATATAATGCGTGCTGATGCCGCACCTTTTGGCCAGTTCTTCTCTTGACCATCCTTTTGCCTTTCTTGTCTGGCAGATTCTTGCCCCGACTTTTGCATAATCCAGTTCCTTCATCCACATACCTCCCGGCATACCGGCGACATGTCCGGTACCGTGCATTGTTATGTAAAATGCATTCTAATAGTGTGTATTTTTAATTAAAATATTGCCTGTGAGTATTCTATCTGTTTTTTCTTGTTTTTGCAACTCCCATTCAGAAATTCAGTAATTATGCATAAAAATATAGTGAGAAAAATGGATATATTATAGAAATATTTTATAAAACACTAGAATTAAAAAAATGAAGAATCATCTCCAGATTCTTCATTTATACGTTAACTTTGCAAATTTCGGGACTAGCTTTAGTTTATGTTAGACCCTTTTCTGTGTGATCCTTTTTTAGGCCCTGGCTTCTTTCGCAGGCTGCCATCCTTGTTATACATCTCCCGTTTTGTACCCAGTTTAACACCAGGGTTCTTTCGCGGGCTTCCGTCCTGGTTTGTTCCACTTCTTTTCGTTCCGGTTTTAATACCCAATTTCCTTGGATGCAAAGCATACTGATTTAAGAAGCTTAGACGCAAAAAGCGCATGGTTTCATCCATGCGCTTTATCTACAATAATCTCAAAAATTCATCTGGTCCAATTACCTTTATCCTGGATTTCTTATAATCATCTTGATTTCTCGTTACAATATAATCCGCCATTTCTGCTGCAGCAAATTCTTCCTGCAGACAGTCCTCAAAATCTGTAAATTCCTCATTTTCAACAGCCAGCATAATCTTTTCTGTATTTAAATCTGAAATACGAAAAATATCACACAAATTTCTGATAAACCAACGCCTCTCCTGCTGGGAATATGCTTTCCTTAAAATATAAAACAGATTAGGAATACTGTGAGCCGCTATACATCCGGTTATCTCCCTCTCTGCACACTTTGTTAATATAGTTTGAGCTGCACCCAAATATGGTTCCCGTTTTAATAAGACATCCAGTATAATATTTGTATCAACTAATATGATCATATTTTTCCATTCTCGCTTCCTGCAATTCTTTTTCCGGATTAAAGTCCTCTGGCAGTCTTTTTTCCATTTCCAATATATTTCTAAGTGCCTTTATTGCTTTTTGCTTATCCTTTTCTTTATCTGCTGACATCGCCTCCAGATTTTGCAAAATATTAATTACATACAACATATTTTCTTCCGGCATACGCTGTATCATCTCAACAGCTCTTTCTTTTATCATTGTCATAAACATTTTCCTTCCATTCTCTGAATCAATCTTTTCTTCCATAATTTTACTCATAATCTCTGCTCATTTGTAATCTTACAGTCATTCTATCATACCGATTTAGCTTTTTCAAGAATATCATACTGCAGACTTACAATATTGGCCAGGGGTTGTGGCTAAGCGGACGCCTCTGCGGGCTTTACAACACCCGAATTTTCATGTAAGCCTGTGAAAACCAGCCGGAAGTCAGGCCCTTTCCCCCTCATCCGGCGTCCGCATAGCCAATCAAAAACGCAACACAATGTCAAAAGTGTTTCTTTTCTGGTTCATCCAGGTTAGATATAGCAAGTTATTTCTGAATTTTAAAGAATGTGGCTATACATCAAATGATTTTATTGAATGTCCAACCTTTTGGCATCATGGAATATATACCAGCTGATGGGCAAAACGAACCACAATCAGAATATTGATTTAATAATCCTTTACACTGTTGCCCGCATACGTTATAATGATTGTATCAAGAAACAGCTGCATCAGTCACAAAGGCGGTGAGAATATGGAGGTATCAGAAATGTCTAAAGAAGAAATCATGAAAAATGCTATGGATGATTTTGAAAAAGTCCAAAGATGCATGATCTTAGCAAAAGAAGAAAAAGCAACAAAAACATATGCTGAATTGAAGCGTCAGTATATTGTATTAAAAGCATTACTCACTAGTCTGGGAGTAAATATTACTGAATTAGATATCATAAAAGAATAACAACCGCATAACATAACCACTAAGCTTTACATGAAACGCAAATTCAGGAGATCGAAACTCTGCCAGCAACCAGACTCTCAGAAGTTCGAAAGCCTGCCAATAACCAGGCTCTGCGGGCTGTGGCCAGGGGACGCGCCGATCCGCCCAAGGTGTGTCTCCCGGCGCGTCCCCCTGGCTTCATATTTGTGAACGCTTCACAGCCCCAAGTAACCCATCCCAGCGAGGATTATCCGCCGCATTTAAAAATTCCTGTGCAATTTCCTGATTTGGAATAAAGACTTCTTCTGTTGTCCTGTCGCATGTCAGATATCCCAGATGTACCAACAGTGTAAGTATATCGTCCTTCGACTGAAAGGTTGTCATATCATTTTGAAATTTATGGGTGTTTACTTTACAGCGGGCATTTCCAAGCATAGCTATTACCGCCTCTTTCAGTCCGTCATAATTCATATCCATATATATTTTCAACGCTTCATAGGTCTCCGTGCCCGTCCAATAGCTTTGAAAATCACCGCTTTCCATGCATTCTGTGACCGCCATGGGATTATATATATGCATATCGTTTAAAAGATAACCGTCATACCAGTAATTTACCTTTTCAAAATCCATACGATATGTTTTGCAAAGGTCCTTCACTTCATCTTCTGTAAAGCCAAAGTCACTGGTAAGCCGGCCAGGATTGATAATGGAAAATTCCCGAAATATATTAATGGCAGAATGCTCTCCATATTTTTTGATTGGCAGGATTCCAGTCATGTAAGCAAGTTCTACGTAATCCTGCCCTTTAAACAATCCCCGCAAAAAATCCAGATATTCCTTTTGAACCTCTTTCTGGTCTTTTGCAATCCGGAAAACGCAGTCCCATTCATCAATAATAAAGATAAAACCTTTTCCGGTCAGATTGTAAATCTGTTCCAGAACGCCGGGAAGTCCGTATGCATCTGTTTCAAAACAGGTTCCAAATTCCTTTTTCAGCTCTTTGATCACCATTTCCTGCATCCGGTCTATAAAAATAGAAAGATGAGATTCCCGGAACAAAAATTTCTGGATATCCAGCCGGATTACTGTATGCTTGTTCAGATGTTTTGAATAGGAAGAGTCATTGCTGATCTTCAGCCCGCGGAACAGATGCCCGGAGTCGCATCTGCAGCTGTAATAGGCGCAAAGCATATTTGCAGCCATCGATTTTCCAAACCGGCGCGGCCTGCTGACGCAAAGATAGCGTTTTTCTGTCCGGTAATATGCATTCACTTTTGAGATCAGCATGCTTTTATCTACATAAATATCTGAAAAACGCGACATTTCAAATGCTGCATTGCCTGGATTCACATAAATTCCCATGGATTTCCCCCTTTTTCGTAGATTGAATATGATTTATCGTATCACAAATTGATTTTTTCCGAAAGAGGTTCCGCATTTTTATTTCTGCAAAAATACTTCCCATACAAAAAAGCGCCGGCAGACCGGGAAAATCCCTTCTGCCGGCGCCCGCCGGATATTTACAGCCTTGTATCCCACATTCCGCAATAAGCATCTACCGGATCGCACCCCGTAAACGCATCTGCGCCTGTCATTAATTTTTCTACCAGCGCGTCAAACGTAGAATCCAGTACATCATATGTATTGATGTACGTCCGCGCCTGCGGGATATCTGCCAGTACAAACGGCTGTTTCGTACCGATTACAATCACCGGGAGTTCATGCACATACCATGGAATCTCCCCGCCGCCCTTTGTCATGCCGAACGCAGGCCGCGCCACAGGCTGGAATCCGCCTGCGATATCCACAAGCGTTATAATCAGGTCCTGCTTTTCCACAAACTCTGAAATCGCTGTCTTGCCTGCGAAATAAACATTCAGGTCCGGCTTCCCGCCAGCCTCCATTTCTTTCATCAGCTTCGCAATCGGGCTTTCATATAGAAATACATCGAATCCTTTTGCAGCCAGCTTTTCTTTCAGCTTCTCCGCGGGCGAAACCTTGTTTTTTCCAAAAATCGCACCCAGGCCCGGCGCTTCCAGTCCTTTTACGTATACAATCATGATCCGTTTGTAGCGCTCCGGTGTCAGCGGAAGCACTTCCGGATCTTTGTATTTGACGAGTGTGATGCTCTTGTCTGAAATCTCTTTCTGCATATCCAGGTGTTCTTTGCAGCCTATGATCTCATGTACCTGCGCGCGCGGCGGCATCTGCTGCGCAGGAGCCTTTTTATGCAGCCCCATATGTGCCTTTAATGCCAGGATCCGGTGCAGCGCGTCGCTTAAGCGTTCTTCGGTAATCCTGCCGTCCAGGTAGCCCTGCTTCATGCTCTCAAAGTCTTCATCCATTTCGTTGAAGAACAAAAACATATCCACACCGGCTGCAATTGCCGCAGGCAGTACGTCTGAGCGTTTCATCCTGCAGGTAAGGCCGACCATATGCGAAGCGTCTGTTAAGACCATCCCGTTAAAGCCCAGCTTTTCCCGCAGCAGCCCCTGGATCAGTTCCGGTGACAGTGTCGCCGGCATAATATCTTCGTCGGCGATCTGCGGATTGAAATGCCTCGTATAAGCCGGCTGCATAATATGCCCTGCCATAATCGCTTCCAGTCCGTTTGCAATCAGGCTTTCATAGACTTTTCCAAATGTCGCGTCCCATTGTTCGCAGCTGTAATCATTGACGCTGTTCGCTACATGCTGGTCACGGAAATCCAGCCCGTCCCCCGGAAAATGCTTTGCCGCACAGCAAAATCCCGGGTTCGCATGCGCGCCGTCCAGATATGCTTTTGTCATCTCCACCACGCGGTCCACATCGTTGCCGTAGGTGCGCAGCCCGATCACCGGGTTTTCCCAGTTGTATAAAATATCGCTGACCGGCGCAAATGACAGGTTGCAGCCGATCGCCGCCGCTTCCTTGTTGGACAGGTAGCCCAGCTGGTAAGCGTATTTCGCATCTTTGGTGGCGCCGATCTTTGTCTGGCTACCGATGGTCGTCCCGTCTACGCAGGCGCCGTCGCCGCCGTTTTCTGTGTTGCACGCGATAATCAGCGGAATCTTGCTGTTTTCCTGCAGGATCCGGTTCTGTTCATAGACCTCGTCCGCGGTTGCCGGATTGTAGCGGATACCTCCGATATGGTACTGCTCCACGGTCATTTTCAGATATTCTTCGTCGCGGCTTGCGCCCATATTGAAAAACAGCTGGCCGATCTTTTCCTCCAGTGTCATCCCCGCGATCGTGTCTTCCACCCATTTGCAGTCCTCGTCCGACAAATAAAACGGGTTCGCTTTCATATCTACCATGTCAATTTCCCTCCATGATTCCTTCTCTGTGAGCTGTTGCGGCTGTTCAATTCCTGTTCTTTATTTACGCCTGCGTGCCAGCTCCGCCACATTCGATTCCACACGCGCCTTGCTCAGCGGATAAATAAACGCCAGTGCAAGCGCCACTGCTGCCAGGCCGACTGCCGGTATGATGCAGGACAGCTTAAAAATTCCAAGTGTCACTTCCGGGTCATATGCGGTCTCTTGCGTATATCCAACCGAAGCCAGCAGCATGCCCGTCATGCCTGAAGATGCCGCCTGCCCGAGTTTTCTTGCAAATGAATATACGGCATAAATCGTACCATCCTCACGTACCCCGTTGCGTACCTCCGCATCGTCGATTACGTCTGTAATCATTGCCCAGATCACGGTATTAAAAAAGCCAAGACCGATATACGCCAGGGTATAAAAACCAACATATGCATAAGGGTTTGCCGGCCTTACGAGCAGACAGATAACATAAATGGCTGCCCCGCTGGCACACGATACGATGGATAGCTCTTTCTTGCCGAATTTTGCCGCCAGCCTGGATGCAAACGGCGCACAGATCAGAAGCATCGCCGCACTGCCCGCCATGGAAGACGCCGACTGCGCCGCTGCCGAACCATAGTAATTCGGAAATACAAAGCCTGCCATTCCCTGCATCCCGAGCATACCGACCAGAAGCAGGATTGCCGCCGCGATAATGCCGAGAAGGGCGCGGTTTTTAAACAGGCTGGATACCAGTTTGCCGATATCCAGTTTTTGGCTGTTTGCTTCTACCGGAACACGTTCACGCACCAGATTGAAGCAAAGCAGGTAACATACAATTGCGCAGATACTGAATACACCCGCGATCATGGTCATACGGGAGCCGGAAAGCACCTGTTTGCCGTCTACCGTCACATAAGCAACCAACGGTGTGCCGACACCGATTGCAAGGCCGGCCAGCGTTGCGCCGATCGTACGCCAGGTAGACAGCTGCGCACGTTCCTTCGGATCCGCCGTAACCGCAGACGCCATAGAACCATATGGAATATTGATGGATGTATAGAAAATAGATCCCCATAAAATATAGGTAATCGCCATCCATGCCACCTTAAATCCATAAGCCATATTTGCAAACGCCGACTGGTAAATTAAAAAGGACGCTATCGCCACAGGCCCGCACATCCGTTTCAGCCATGGCTTAAATTTCCCATCCTTGGTCGGCTTGGACCGGTCAACGATCTGCCCCATCGTAACGTCTGTAACCGCATCCACCAGACGTGCAGCCATCATAACCATACCAACGACCTCTGCACTAACCCCCATTACATCTGTATAAAACTTTAGCATAAACGACGAAGATAAGATAAATGTAAAGTCATTTCCGAAATCCCCAAACATATATCCCAGCTTATCTTTCATCCCAAATGCAGGAACAGCTCCGCCCCGTTTTTCCAGATTTGCCATACGAACCCCTCTCTTTCTGTTCCAATTATCCGTTCACTTTATCAATCTGTATCAGCTGCGCATTCAGGCTTTCGATAAATCCTTCCGGCGCCATTGAGCCTGCCATGTCCCCGAACCGTTCCAAGGTCATGCTCTTCATCATATCCCACATGCCCTCGCCCGGAGATACTTTCATATTCATCGTAAGCTTGACGGCCTTCGACGCAATTTCAATCGCCTGCGGGCACTTTGCCAGCTCTTCCATCGTATCTTTGATGCTGTATTTTCCTTCCGGGAACTCCATCGGCGCTTTCAGATCCAGATCCCCTGCCAGCTTAAACCAGTTCGCCACGCCTTCCGCACGTTCGTTTACCTCCGGCAGCACATAGATGTCCGGTTCTTTCTCCACTTTTTCCAATGTTATGGAATCTTTGACATCCCCGGCTGCGGCAACGAGCGTCTGGAAACCGTTCTTTAACGCCACCTCAAAGACAAATACTTTGTCGCCGGTTTTTACTTCCAGCAGCTCCCCGTCCAGATAAAGCGCTACCTGCGGCTGGTTGGAATATACCTTTACCTGTGTCGTCTCTCCTGCCCGCTGTGCATAACGCCTGCCGCACAGATGCACCATCGGCTTGCTGCTCCAGTAAGCCTGGTATACATAATAGCTGTCCTTCTTTGTCTTACGGTCCATCGTAACAAGGCCCTTGTTGTTTCTGCCTGCCACCCCGCCTTCATCACGCGCCGCGCATCCGAAATCAAACATATTCCAGACATGGCTTGACCAGATCCATGGACGTTCTTCCAGCATCTTTGCCATCGCCTCGTGGTAAACAGCCTGGTATTCCTCGCTGTAATCCTTGCATGCCGGATTCGGTCCGTGATACGTAATAATACCTTCGCATCCATACTCTGACAGTCCGAGGCAGATATCCGGATGGACTTCATGGAAATGATCCATCCACGGGCCGTTGTCTTCGATTCTTCCGCCGTACCAGCCGAAATAATGATTATAGCTCTCTACGTCCGTAATCTTGTGCATCGGGCTCTCCACCGGAGTCATTGATACATGCGCGATCGTCGTCAGACGCGTCGGGTCCAATTTCTTACAAAGCGCCTGCAGCTCCTTATGGTTTTCCACCAGCTGATCCGAAATACCCCCGATCAGGATCTCATTGGAAATTCCCCAGAAGCAGATAGACGGATGGTTGTAATTTTGGATAATCAGCTCTTTCATCTGGCTGATACAGTTCTGATGCGCCTGCGGATCCGGATTCATGACACTGATAAACGGTATTTCCGCCCAAATTACAAACCCCAGTTCATCACACGCATCATAAAAATCCTGGGAATGCTGGTAATGCGCCAGCCGGATCGTATTCGCGCCCAGCTCTTTAATAATTCTGGCATCTTCGTAATGGTCTTCCCTTGTCAGCGCGTTTCCTTTATACAGCTGGTCCTGGTGGCGGCTGACCCCGCGCAGCGGCGTCGGTATCTGATTGATGATAAATCCTTTGTCCGGATCACAGCTAAAGCTGCGCACCCCGGCCTTCACCGATACTTCATCATAAGCTTCATTCCTGCGCTGCAAGACAGCAGTAACCGTATACAAATACGGACGGTCAATCTCCCACAGCGATACATCCGGCACATAGACCGTTACTTTCGTATTGTCCGCCGGACGGACTGCCGCAGCCACTTCCCTGCCAGCCGCATCCTTTACCGCATAAAGAACCGTAAAATTCTCATCCGGATCAGCCACCCATGTCTCCAGCTCAAAAGAAGCCCCTCCGCAGCTGCAAGGCTTCGGCGTTACCATCAGGCCAGGCCCGCCGTAATAAGACAGGTCAAAATGGGTATCCGGCACACTGATCAGGTTCACACCGCGGTACAGCCCGCCATAAAACGTGAAGTCCGCCGACTGCGGATAAACACTGCTTTTATTCTCATTACTGCATGCGATAACAAGGAGATTTTCCCCATCCTTCCTGCACTGCTTTGTAATATCCGCACGGAAAATCGAATAACCGCCCTCATGGGATACCACTTCGCTGCCGTTCACATATACCGTCGCCTGCTGCCCGGCCGCCAGGATCTCCACAAACACCCGTCCAGCGCCCAGCGGCTGTTTCGGCGTTTCAAAGCTCTTTGCATACCAGCAGGTCCCGCGGTAATAGCTTCCGTTCCCGTCATGCCCGTCCACCGCGTTCCAGGAATGCGGCAGATCCACCGTCTCCCAATCCTGCGGCAACACATCTGGCAGGCCGGCATCTTTTTGTACAAATCTCCACCCCTGATTCAGATTGATTACATTACGCATAGTTCTCCTCCTTTAATTGGGTTTTATACCCCGCCAGGACCATCGATCCTGATTATCGGCGTTTTTGCGAAGACTTTCTGAAAGAGCCGTCCGGATCAGAAACATAAAAAATGTAACTATCCCACAAGAAAGACTTCGTTTCCACGCACCTTTTTGTATATTTATTATAATTGTTTTTATTTTTATTTCATAGGGATTATTTTTGGGTTCTATCGTACAATTTTTAGATTTCCTCACTTTAACCGCTGGAATCCCTAACCTGGATGAAGCAGCCTGGACGACTCTGCGGGCTGGAGATGTGGCTATCCGGACGACTCTGCGGGCTGGAGATGTGGCTATCCGGACGACTCTGCGGGCTGTGGCAGGCTTTAAAATAGCTGAAATTCAGTTTCATGCAAAGCCAGAGAGAGACAGGTGGATGAGCAGAAAATATGACAGCTTTGCAAATACAAGGTTCTTAGCTGTCCAAATTGCAAGCACTAACCACTAAAGCCGGAAACCCTCGCCAAGTAAAGCTTGCCCACACCCCGCAGAGTCGTCCGCTTATCCATAGTCAAAAGTGTTTCTTTTCTGCTACATCCAGTGCAAGAAATAAGAAAACACATCCGTTTTTTACGGAATTACCAGCAGCACTGACGATTAAAAATTTTTCGCAAAAAAACCTCCCATTTTACGGGAA
>CANOET010000014.1 GCA_947564835.1 uncultured Eubacterium sp.
CCGCTAAAAGCGCCCCTTGAACGTCCTTCCAAGGTGTGTCTCCCGGCGGATCCCCGGTCCACAGCCCGCAGAGTCTGGTTATGGCAGGCTTTACAATATCTGAAATTCAGTGTCATGTAAAGCCGGCGTCTGCATAGCCAGTCAGAAAAGCAATACAATGTCAATTCTGTCACCCCGAATCGAATTTTTGCTATTTTGTGCAAGACATCGTTTATTACTGTTTACACTTTGTTCAAGTACTTGCTGCTTGGACAAGGCCAAAGAGTGTGGCCTGCCAAGCATCCAAGCCTTTCGCCGAAGGCGAACTTTCCATGGGCTGGATGCCGTTACAGTTCGCATCTGTCCTGCTTTTTGAACGGTGTGAACTGTAATAATCGTTTTTAAGTACGATATCACAAAGCAAAGATTTACTTGTACATAAGCGCAAAAATGAATATAATGGTATAGAAAAGAGTAAGGGGAAAGAAAACAAGGCATTTCCTTCCCTCTTAATATAAAGGAAGTATGACAGATGGACAGATTACCGAGAACAGGAGAGTTTTACAAGGACCTTTCAGACAAGACATACCAGATCGTTGCTATTGCTGCTTATGCAGAGACCGGAGAGCAGATGATAGTATATCAGGCGCTGTTCGGGGATTTTGGTGTTTATACCCAGCCGGTGCAGCGGTTTACGGCGAATTTTACAAATCAGAATGAGACAGAAGCTTTCCGGGAACAACGCCGGCAGAAAACGGCAGGAGAGCTCAGGGATCAGCAGAATACGGTGGGCTTTCTGAGAAATTTGCAAAATCCGGCGGGCAGTTACGGAAACAGCCAGAATCCGGCGGACGGTTTCTTACATCCGCAGGATCTGGCAAATGTATCTGTGTCCGGTCAAAAGGATACAGATGCTGTAGGACATCCATCCGGTCCGGATGAAGTGTTACAAAATCACGCGGAAACAAGGCAGCTGCAGCAAAAGCCGCGCCCGCGCACCCAGTCTCCGGCGGAAGCAAGAAGGATCCTGCGGCAGAACCAGAGCGGGACGAATGTTTCTGCCGCGGATTCTTACTATGATGAAAAGCGGCGCCGCCAGATGGAGGAGCGGGAGCAGCGCAGGGAAATGTTCCGCAAATCAGAAAGGCATGAAAGCGCAACTGAAGAATTGCGGGCAAATCCGTGTCTGCTTAAATTTTTAGAGGCAGATACGTATGAAGAAAAGTTCCATGTGCTGAATACGATTCAAAATGATATGACGGACCGGCTGATTGACGATATCGCAGTTGTATTGGATGTTGTGATTCCGGAAGGCCCGTTGAATGACCGTTTTTACCAGCTGAGAAACATTATTCTGACCCGCCAGAAATATGAAACGAACCGCTTTCGCTGACATGCAGTACACCCTTGCTCATTTCACTGTTATGATAGCGGCTGTCAAACGTGACGTCTTCGCCGAACCAGTCTGGCGGGAGAAAGGCATTTGCTTCCTCAATAGAGGCAAACTCCACTTCCGCCAGTGCAATGCCTTCCAGCTGGCCGTGAAAAAGATCCAGTTCAATGGTGTGCGTATCGTCCAAAGGAATCAGGTATCTGCGCTT
Source organism: uncultured Eubacterium sp. (assembly GCA_947564835.1). Lineage (GTDB taxonomy): Bacteria > Bacillota > Clostridia > Lachnospirales > Lachnospiraceae > Eubacterium_J. Next base: position 1,581 of record CANOET010000014.1, read on the forward strand.
GGTGATCAGAATGCCGTCTGCTTTTTCGCGCAGATGCTGATAGGCTTCCGGCGTCAGCGGCATTTCCTGTTCCACATGCGCCATCATACCAGAGGATTTATACGTGAGAAAGCAGGAGCTGTCCATTTTCCGGATCCGGATGGTGGGGCTGGTACACAGATAGCCTTGTTCAATTTCATGAAAAGGGTATTGCTCCAGATCGCCTGGCAGCTGTTTTGGAATGAATTTGCGTTCGATCTCCATGTTTGGTGAGGATTTGTCTGTGTTTGGCATAGGGATTCTCCTTTTTGATCTATTTGTATAACCGTTATGGAAAAGATAACGGATTTTGTGTAAAAAGTCAATAGTTACAGAGCTTTGCAGCGATTTCCAATAGCCGGATGCCGTTACAGTTCGCAGCTGTCCTGCTTTTTGGACAGGTGTGAACGTAACGCCGGATGTGTAACAGTTCCATGGGTTATTTGGACTGTTACGGTTCAGCGCAATCGTTCAAGGGCGATCTGGACGGTTCTGTACAGCTGGTACTGTGAATTAAGGAAACAGGAGGAAAATAAAAAATGAGTAAAATAGCAGTATTTTTTGCCGATGGATGTGAAGAAATTGAAGGGCTGACCGTTATGGACATGCTTCGCCGGGCCGCGCTGGATGTTGTCAGCGTGTCGATTACGGGCAGCAGGGAAGTCCACGGGTCCCACAATATTACTTTTTTTGCAGACGCGGTCTTTGAAGAAACGAGCCTGGATACATTTGACGGCATCGTACTTCCAGGCGGAGCTGTCGGCACGGAGAATCTGGGGGCGCATGAAGGGGTAACAGCGGCTGTAAAAAAATTTGCGGCAGAAGGAAAAATAGTAGCCGCCATCTGCGCAGCGCCAAGTGTATTAGGAGCCTGCGGAGTGTTGCAGGGCAAACGCGCGACCTGCCATCCGGGATGGGAAGAGAAGCTGACCGGGGCGGTTACTTGTGAAGAATCTGCCGTAGTGGACGGAAATATGATTACAAGCCGCGGGATGGGGACGGCGATTGATTTTTCGCTGGCTATTATTGGAAAGTTTGCGGATGAAGAGGTGTTGGCGCAGGTGAAAAAAGGGATTGTGTATGCCTGACATAATGTTTTGGATTCATGAGAAAGATGCTGGTTAGCTAGGGGAAGGGAATGTGGGTAACCGGACGACTCGGATTTCACCTCCGCTAAAAGCGCCCCTTGAACGTCCTTCCAAGGTGTGTCTCCCGGCGGATCCACGGTCCACAGCCCACAGAGTCTGATTATGGCATGCTTTACAATATCTGAAATTCAGTTTTATGTAGAGCGAGTGAAAATCAGCCGGATGAGGGGGAATGGCTTTAACTGAATGAAAATTTAATTGTTGGCTGGCTTTATTATGAAATGAAGTTTAGATGCAGGCAGGTTTTGCATGAATTGGAATTTAGATGTTGTAAGTATGAAAATGAACTTTTCATGATCGTTTCTCAGGTGTTGTAAAGCCTGCCAATAACCGGACTCTCAGGTATTGTAAAGCCTGCCAATAACCGGACTCTCAGGTGTTGTAAAGCCTGCCAATAACCAGACTTTGCGGACTGGGGCCAGGGGACGCGCCGGGAGGTACACCTTGGAAGGACGTTCGAGGGGCGTTCTTAGCGGAGGTGAAATCCAGCGCTTACGGAGACTTAGGCAGGAGGGCCTCACCCCGACTGTCTTAGTCGCAGTTAGCGATTCGTTCACCGCAGCGTTGCCCCAGTCCGCCCAAGGTGTACCTCCCGGCACATCCCCTGGCCCCTGGCCAATCAAGATCTTGCGGGAAGCCAGTCCCTTCCCCCTCACCCAGTGTCCGCATATCCAGCAAAAAATCACCGGCATACCGCCGCTATTTTATTTTGATTTTCAGAACATTACTATCCTTTCCATAATAAGTAACCCCTTTCACAACCTGATAACTTCTGACCTTCATATAGTATGTTTTTTTAGACTTCAGCTTTTTCGAGCTGGTCTGAAATGTCTTCTGATCCGAAGTACGTTCACCCAGTTTTTTATAAGTCCCTTTTTTATCCGCAGCATACAAAAGCTGATAACCGTCCGCACCTGCAGGGAGCTTGATTTCTGCGGTCAGCTTTTTTTTGCTGTCGGAATAAAGCGAGCGAAGCACCGCAGGCTTCGGGCTGTGGGCGTCCTGGCATGCTTGGATGATCAGGCCGGCGATCACCGCATGTCCTTGTACGGAAGGATGCGGGTCCAGGCTGATACCGGATGGCTGTTTGAAGTCTGTCTGCACATTGGTCAGTTCCTGTTCCTGAAACGGCGTATAGACATCGATGAGTGTGTAATCTGCCGCGTCTGCAGAAAAAGCCTCGTTGATTTCCTGAATGTAACGGTCTGCCAGTTCTCCGATTTTTGGGAGGAACGCAAATGGATTGTATATATTTGTTACATAGATTTCCGCGTCCGGCGCTTTTTCGTGCAGGAGGGAGAGGATTGTCCGGAATTTTTCTCCGAATGCCCTGGCCTGTGCGTGGAGCGTGGCGTGGTCAGACAATTCGTTCAGCAGCGCTTCTGCCTGTTTGAGGTATTCTGCCATCTGGGACATGTCCATCTGCGGCAGTGTAAATCCGTTTTTGATCTGGTCTTCGATCTGAGCCGGATCGATGGCGGATGGATCGATCTGGAAATGATCCATGACAATCTGGATAAACGGAAGCAATAGGTCATTGGAACCGATCGAAAGCGTGATGACGTCGGTTGCTGCCAGGTCTGCATCCGCTTTCCCAGAGGTCAGCAGGCTGATACAGTCGTCGCTGTTATCTCCGGTAACGGCGTAGTTGCGAGATTTTGTCTGTAAAAATGCGGCGGTCAGCGCCTGATAGCTTTCGGCAGGGGCCGCGGGCGTGTCCTGGCTGTCTGAGTAGCCGTCAAGGCCGTAACCGGCGGCGATGCTGTCTCCAAAAGCGGTGTAGACCGCAGGCTTTGCGGATCCTTTTGCGTATGCTGCACAGGGGCCTGCGCTTATGGAAGCGGCAAGCAGGCACAGCAGCATCAAAAAGGAACAGATTCTTTTTCTCATAATAGTACCTCCTGTTGGAAGATGGCTGTCTTTTTGCTACCGGATTATTATAACATACAATTCCAGAACTTACCATTCATAAATCCATCTGTTTTTTCCATACTAACAACAGATAGCGGAACACATTTCTGTTATTTAAAAAGAAAGAAAAGATGATGAAGATGGAGGGACATGAATATGTCAAATTCAAAAAATTCAAATTCAGGTATGGCAGTGCCGGAAGCAAAAGAAGCAATGAAGCAGTTCAAAGAGGAAGTCGCATCTGAATTGGGCGTTAATTTAAAAGACGGATATAATGGAGATCTCACCTCCCGTGAAGCTGGCTCCATTGGCGGCGAAATGGTGAAAAAGATGATTATGAGACAGGAAGAACAGATGAAGCAGTAATGAAATTGACCGTAAGCTGCCGGGCGGGTAGTTATCCGCATGGCAGGCTGACGGTTCGTCTGTAAAAAAGATGCCCGGCGGATACGGGCATCTTTTTTTATAAAATTTTTAGTTGCAGTGTGCTGCTGAATCGATTATAATCGAATTAGAACAGGCATGGACCGTAACGGCTGTGCGGGAAACTATTAGGAAGCGCCCGGCTGAGTCTGAGATCTGGCCGGGGAAGAAGAGAGGAAAAAAGATGGAACAGAGATTTTTTATTTGCGAACACTGCGGAAATATCATAGCGATGGTAAAGGATGCCGGCGTGCCGGTGATGTGCTGCGGGCAGAAAATGAAGGAACTCGTTGCCGGGACGACAGACGCTGCCGTGGAAAAACATGTCCCTTCTTATAAGGTAGAAGGCAATCTGGTAACGGTCAATGTAGGGTCTGTAGAGCACCCGATGATGGATGCACATTATATTGAATGGGTATCGCTGCAGACGAAGCAGGGGAACCAGAGGAAGGCGCTGCATCCGCAGGACAAACCGGAAGTATGTTTTGCGCTTTGTGAAGGGGACGAGGTCGAGGCTGTCTATGCGTACTGCAATCTTCATGGCTTATGGAAGGCTTAAACCGCAGCCGTAAATAAACAAGGGAAAGTGTAAAGCTTCCGGCCCTGCCGCAGGCTTTACACTTTTTTATTTTTCTGAAAAAGTGCTGGTAATTTGCAAAGCACTGTGTTATAATCTATAAATGACTGTAAATAGCTGGAATCACAGCTGGGAGAACCGCATGGAGCGTGTTTCTTACAAGCTTTAAGGAGGAAATAAAAAGAATGAGTGTACAGGTGGAAAATTTAGAGAAAAACATGGCAAAGCTTACGGTTACCGTTTCCGCTGACAAGTTTGAGAAGGCGATGCAGGAAGCTTATAAAAAGCAGAGAAGCAGAATCCACATCCCTGGTTTCCGTAAAGGAAAAGTGCCGCGGGTCATGATTGAAAAGGCATACGGCCCGGAAGTATTTTACGATGACGCGGCTAATATTGTGATTAATGAGGAATATCCGCATGCCATGGATGAAAGCGGGCTGGAAATTGTATCCCGTCCGGACATCGAAGTGACACAGATTGAAAAAGGAAAAGAATTTGTCTTTGTAGCTGAAGTGGCGGTAAGGCCGGAAGTGGAATTAGGCGAATACAAAGGCGTAACTGTTACAAAGAGCGAGGTTTCCGTAACCGATGAGGAAGTCGACGCCGAAATTGAAAATACAAGAAACATGCAGGCGCGTACGATCGATGTGACAGACCGTGCCGTACTAGACGGCGATACGGTTGTGATAGATTTTGAAGGATTTGTGGATGGAGAGGCATTTGACGGCGGCAAGGGGGAGAACCATTCCCTGGAGATCGGTTCCCATTCCTTTATTGATACCTTTGAAGAGCAGCTGGTCGGGAAAAATGCCGGGGATGACGTGGAAGTCCATGTAACTTTCCCGGAGGAATACCATGCAAAAGAGCTGGCAGGCAAGCCGGCGGTCTTTCAGGTAAAGATCCATGCGATCAAGGCAAAGGAAGTGCCGGAATTAAATGATGAATTTGTTTCGGATATTTCTGAATTTGAAACCGTGGATGAATATAAGGAAGATGTAAAGAAGAAGCTGTTAAAGCGCAAGGAAGACGCGGCCAAAGGGGCAAAGGAAGACGAGGCGATCCAAAAGATTATCCGTGCGTCTAAGATGGATATTCCGGAGCCGATGATCGATATGCAGTGCGAAAGCATGATTCAGGAATTTGAAGGACGCATTTCCCAGCAGGGGCTTTCCCTGGAACAGTATATGCAGTTCTCCGGTTCAAATGTGGAACGCATGAAGGAACAGGTACGCCCGGAGGCAATCCAGCGCATCCAGACAAGCCTGGTATTGGAAAACATTGCCAAGGAAGAGCATGTGGAAGTCACGCAGGAAGAAATAGATGCCCAGGTTGAAAAAATGGCTTCCGTATACGGTATGCCGGGGGAAAAGATGAAAGAGTTCTTAAGCGATGAAGATAAAGAAAACATTGAAAGGAACCTTTCCATTGAAAAAGCGGTAGAGATTATTATGGCGAATGCCGTGGAAGTAGAAAAGCAGGCGGAAGAAAGCGGCGAAGAAGCAGCGGAAGAAAAGCAGGCAGAAGAAAGCAGCAGCGAAGAAGCAGCGGAATAAAAGCAGAAATATGGAGGAATCTGTATGAGTTTGGTACCTTATGTCATCGAGCAGACAAGCCGTGGCGAACGTAGTTACGATATTTATTCCCGTTTATTAAAAGATAGGATTATCTTTCTGGGAGAAGAGGTCAATGAGACGACAGCAAGCCTTACGGTAGCGCAGCTTTTGTTTCTGGAATCCGAAGACCCGGGCAAGGACATCCATCTGTATATCAATTCCCCGGGCGGCAGTGTGACGGCGGGGCTGGCGATTTATGATACGATGCAGTATATTAAATGCGACGTGTCTACGATCTGTATCGGTATGGCAGCGAGCATGGGGGCGTTTTTGCTGGCAGGCGGCAAGAAGGGCAAGCGTATGGCGCTTCCGAACGCGGAAGTCATGATCCATCAGCCGTCCGGCGGAGCCAGGGGGCAGGCAACCGAGATCCAGATCGCGGCGGAAAATATTTTAAAGACCAAGAAAAAGCTGAATGAGATGCTGGCGGCAAATACAGGCAAGCCGGTGGAGGTTATTGCGCAGGATACGGAACGGGATCATTTCATGGATGCGCAGGAAGCATTAGACTACGGCCTCATTGACAGCATAGTGACGAATCGTGAGTAAGTTTAGATTAAAGAGGGGTGAAATGATGCCAGGCAAAATCAGTGACAGCAAGGTAAGGTGTTCCTTCTGCGGCAAGCCGCAGGAGCAGGTGCGCAAGCTGATTGCCGGACCGAACGGGGCATATATCTGCGATGAATGCGTGGATATCTGTTCCGAGATTATCGAAGAGGAATTTGCGCGGGAAGAAGCGGAGATGGATATGGATATCGAAGCGGAAATCGAGACCCCGTTTGAAATTAACCTTCAGAAGCCGGAAAAGCTCAAAGCCTTTCTGGATGATTATGTAATCGGTCAGGATGAAGCGAAAAAAGTGTTATCCGTTGCTGTTTACAACCATTACAAACGGATTCTTGCGGATACGCAGCTGGATGACGTGGAACTGCAAAAGAGCAACATTCTGATGCTGGGGCCGACAGGCTCCGGTAAAACACTGCTTGCACAGACGCTGGCAAGGGTCTTAAACGTGCCGTTCGCGATTGCAGATGCAACGACGCTGACAGAAGCCGGCTATGTTGGGGAGGATGTGGAAAATATTCTGCTGAAACTGATCCAGGCGGCAGAATACGATGTTGACCGTGCGCAGTATGGCATTATTTACATTGATGAAATTGATAAGATTACAAAAAAATCGGAGAATGTTTCCATTACAAGGGATGTATCCGGCGAAGGCGTGCAGCAGGCGCTGTTAAAAATACTGGAAGGGACGAATGCCTCTGTACCGCCGCAGGGCGGCAGAAAGCATCCGCAGCAGGAGTTAATCCAGATCGATACGACCAATATCCTGTTTCTTTGCGGCGGGGCTTTTGACGGCCTGGAAAAGATTATTGAGACGCGGATGGATAAAAAGTCGATTGGCTTTAATGCGGAGATTTCCGAGATTTCCAAACGCAGCGTCGGGGAAGCGTTGAAGCAGACGATGCCGCACGATCTGGTGAAATTCGGCCTGATCCCGGAGTTTGTCGGACGTGTGCCGGTCATGGTTTCACTGGATTCCCTGGATAAGGACGCTTTAAAACGGATTCTGACCGAGCCGAAAAATTCACTGATCAAACAGTACTGCAAGCTGTTTGAGCTGGACGGCATTGAATTGGAATTTCATGAGGACGCCATTGAGGCGATTGCGGATAAATCACTCGAACGCAAGACCGGGGCGAGAGGGCTGCGCGCCATTATGGAAAGCACGCTGATGGACCTGATGTACCGGATCCCGTCGGATGAGATGATCCGCAAATGTACGATTACGAAGGATGCGGTCGATAAGACCGGGGAGCCTTTGATCGAATATAAAAGCGCTTAACTGGAAGATCCGTTGTGACAGATATTCTCACAGGCAGGAAAGATGCTGCCATAGGCGGCCGTATCGTGCAAAAGGAGAGGAGAACCAGAACGGGTCTCCTTTTTTATTTAAAGCAGATTTTAGTATGAAGGAGATCAGATTATGTGTGAAATGATGAAAATCCTGCCGGCAGTCTCACTCCGCGGAATGGTCGTCCTTCCGGGTATGATTGTCCATTTCGATATCAGTAAGTCCTATTCCATCCGTGCGGTGGAAGAGGCGATGAAGGCGGAGGAAGAGATTTTTCTGGTAACATTGAAAAATAACAGGGCCGACCGGCCGCAGCAGGAAGATTTTTATGAGGTCGGTGTGATTGCAAAGATCAAGCAGCTGATTAAACTGCCGGACAATATTGTGCGTGTCTTGGTGGAAGGGATGGAGCGCGCGGGCCTGGAGGAAATTACAGACCAGACGGAATATTATCAGGTCCGGGTACGCCGCTATGATGAGGAAGCAGTCGGGGAAGTCCTGCCGCAGGCGCTGGAAGCGATGCTGATGAGCATGAAGGATACGATTTACCAGTACTGCCAGCTGAATCCGCGCACCGGACGGGATTTTTTAAAACAGGTGGAAGAATCCAGGCAGGTGGAGGCGGTGATTGACCTGGCTGCGAACAGCCTGCCGCTGTACTATGAATATAAGCAGAAGATTCTGTCAGCCGTGAATCTGACGCAGCGCTATGAAGTGTTTATGGGAATCCTGCTAAATGAACTGGAAGTGATCAATATCCGGAATGATTTCCAGAAAAAATTAAAAAGCGCGGTAGATAAGAACCAGCGGGAATATATCCTGCGCGAACAGCTGCACCTGATCCGCCAGGAGCTGGGCGAGACGAATACTGACACAGATGTGGAAAAATTCCGGGCAAAAACGGAAAAGCTGCAGGCCGGTAAGGAAATTAAAGACAGATTATATGAAGAAATCAGCCGCTTCCAGAACCTGCCGGTCAGCTCTTCGGAAAGTGCTGTCGTGCGTGGCTATATCGAAACGCTGCTGGAGCTTCCGTGGGAAACAGGCTCCAAAGACAACAAAGATATTAAAAACGCGCAGCGCATCCTGGACGAAGACCATTATGGCCTGGAAAAAGTGAAGGAACGCGTATTGGAATTTCTCGCCGTGCGCAACTTAACGAGCAAAGGCGACAGCCCGATCATCTGCCTGGTCGGCCCTCCGGGGACCGGCAAGACAAGCATCGCCCGGTCCGTTGCCAGCGCGCTGGATAAAAAATACGTCCGGATCTGCTTAGGCGGCGTGCGGGACGAAGCGGAAATCCGCGGCCACAGAAAGACATACGTAGGAGCGATGCCGGGACGTATTATCACCGGCCTGAAAACAGCCGGGGTCAACAACCCCCTGATGCTTCTGGACGAAATCGATAAGCTGGGCAGCGATTTTAAAGGGGATCCGGCCTCCGCATTGCTGGAGGTATTAGATAGTGAGCAAAACAGCCGTTTTTGCGACCATTATGTAGAAGTTCCGGTTGACCTGTCTGAAGTGCTGTTTATTGCGACAGCAAACGATGCGGCAGGCATCCCGCGCCCGCTTTTAGACCGTATGGAGCTGATTGAAGTATCCAGTTATACGGAAAATGAAAAGCTGCATATCGCAAAAGAACATCTGGTAGCCAAGCAGATGCAGAAAAACGGGCTGCAAAAACACCAGCTGTCCATCAGCGACAAAGCGCTGGCCCGGATGATCAGCGGCTACACAAAAGAAGCAGGCGTCCGCAGCCTGGAGCGGAAGATCGGCGCCGTCTGCCGCAAAGCAGCCAGGGTCATTTATGAAAAGGAACAAGAAAGCGTGCGGGTTACAGGCAGCAACCTGGAAAAATATCTGGGCATTGTCCGGTATATGCCCGAATCCATCCATGAAAAGGACGATATCGGCATTGTCCGCGGGCTGGCATGGACCAGCGTCGGCGGCGTAACGCTTGAAGTAGAGGTCAACTGCATGCCGGGAAAAGGCGAGATGAAATTAACCGGAAAGCTGGGCGATGTCATGAAAGAATCCGCCATGGCGGCTTTAAGCTGTGTGCGGGCCTTAAGCGAAGCATACGGGATCAGGCATGATTACTTTGCCAAGCATGACTTTCATATCCACATCCCGGAAGGGGCCACGCCGAAAGACGGGCCGTCCGCAGGGATTACGATGGCAGTTGCGCTGCTGTCCGCGGTAACCGGCATCCGCGTACGCGCCAATGTCGCGATGACCGGCGAGATCACACTGCGCGGCAGAGTCCTTCCGATCGGCGGGCTGAAAGAAAAGCTGCTGGCTGCAAAAAACGCGGGGATCAAAACCGTATGCATCCCGAAGAAAAATGAAAAAGACCTTTCCGAGATTGACGCGGAAATCACAAAAGGCATGAAAATCGTCCTGGCAGAACAGATTCAGCAAGTATTAGACGCAGCGTTTGTGAAATCAAAATAAGATTTCAGGATCTGAAATACATCTGACTTTTGCCAGACCTTGACAGAGAGGGGAACCCGTATGACCATCAAAAGCGTAGAACTGGAAACCGTGTGCGGCGTTACAAGCAGGCTGCCGGAGCATCTCCTGCCGGAAATCGCGTTTGCCGGAAAATCAAACGTAGGCAAATCATCCCTGATCAACACGCTCGTCAACCGCAAAGCCCTGGCACGCACATCCTCACAGCCCGGAAAAACACAGACCATTAATTTTTACAATATCAACCAGGCAATGTATCTGGTTGACCTTCCGGGCTATGGCTATGCAAAAGTACCAGACAGCGAGCGGGAAAAATGGGGCAGAATGATCGAACGCTACCTGCATCAGTCCAGGCAGCTGAAAGCGGTCTTTCTGCTTGTAGACATCCGCCACAAACCATCCGGCAATGATAAGACCATGTACGACTGGATGGTTTACCAGGGATTTCATCCAATCATAATCGCAACCAAGCTCGATAAGCTGAAAAAAAGCCAGGTTGCAAAAAGCATCAAAGAAGTAAAAAGCGGCCTGGACTTAAAAGAAAGCGATATCCTGATCCCATTCTCCGCAGAAACCAGACAAGGCAGGGAAGAAATCTGGCAGCTGATGGATGAACTGGCCGGATGGACGGAGCCGGAAAAAACGCAGAAAGGGAATGCATGAAACAGAAGTATATGTTTGCAGCAGCGCTGCTTTTGATCCTGTCACTTGCAAGCATCGGCCTGACAGAAGCCTATACACGCTATACGTCAGATCATACCAAAAAGCCAGGTTACGGAAACGGGCAGGCAGTCTCTGAAAACACAGCGGCTGATTTGCAGGCAGAGCATCCGTTTCAGATCGTGACTTCTTTTTATCCGATTTATATTGCTGCTAAAAATATCGTCGGAGACTGCGAAGGCGTCACCCTGCAGAACCTAAGCGAACCGCAGACCGGCTGCATGCACGACTACCAGCTCACGACTGGGGATATGCGCAGCCTTTCTGCCGCAGACGCGTTTATGATCAATGGCGGAGGCATGGAAAGCTTTCTGCCGGACGTAGCGGACCAGTATCCGGACCTGGCCGTGATAGACGCCAGCGCAAAGACGGTGCTCCTGGAAGAGAACGCCCATGTATGGATGAGCATTGCCAGCCATATGACACAGGTAGCGACGATGGCAGACAGCCTTGCCGCACTGGATCCTGCCCATGCAGACATCTATCAGGACAACGCCGCGGCATACTTAAAAAAGCTGGAAACACTAAGGCGCAGGCAGCAGAAGACGGCGGACGCATACCAGGCACGCAGCATCCTGATTTTCCACGAAGCATTTGCCTACATCGCCAAAGACTACGGACTGGCTGTATCCGGCGGCATAGATCTCGACGAAGAACGCCAGGTCAGCGCCGGAGAGGTTGCGGATCTCTTAACACAGATCCGGGAAGAAGGGGCTGATGTAATACTCGCAGAAGAACTGTATGGCAGACGGATGTGCGAGGCTGTGCAGAAAGAAGCGGACGTGCAGGTCATTTATCTGGATACATGCGTACGCGGAGACGGACAGGCTGACAGTTATCTGCGGGCAATGGAAAGAAATCTGGAACAGATGGAAAAACTCCGGCATCCGCACAGCCAGCAGGCAGATCCATAGGACTGCAAACGAAAAAACAGGAGCGAAATGCATCATGCGAAAAATCATCAAACCATGCGGCCTCCACTGCATCAAAATCAACCACTTAAGCGTCACCATCGGCGCCCAGGAGATACTTTCCGATATCAACCTCCATATCCATTGCGGCACACTCAACGCTGTCATCGGGAAAAACGGCGCCGGGAAATCCACCCTGGTGCGGGCCATGCTGGGAGATCTGCCCTACACAGGCAGCATCGCATTTAAAGACCGCGAAGACGGCAGGCTGCAGACATTAAAAATCGGATATGTCCCGCAGAATATAAACATTGAAAAACACACGCCTGTCAGCGTCTATGATCTGATAGCCAGCTATCAGTCCCGTTTTCCGGTATTTTTAAAAAAGCGGAAAAAGCTGTATACGGAAATCAAAGAAAGCCTGAAGGTATTTGGAGCGGATGGCCTGATTGACAAACAGGTATGCAGCCTTTCCGGCGGCGAACTGCAGCGGGTGCTGCTGTCACTGGCCGTGCTGGATGAGCCGAATCTGCTGCTGCTGGACGAACCGGTATCAGGGATCGACCAGAATGGAATGGAACTGTTTTACGAAATGATGGACGAGCTGAAGCGGAATTTCGACCTGGCGGTTATTCTGATCTCACATGACCTGGATTATGTGGCCAGATATGCGGACTGGGTTGTGCTGCTGGATAAAACGGTGTTAAAGCAGGGGACTGTCAGGGAAGTATACCAAAGCGGGGAATTTCGGCAGGTATTTGGAGGGGCGGCTGGGCATGATTTATTGGATGGCGTTACATGATATTGGCTGTGCAGATGCTAATTATAAGGAGGTACCCTATGACCAGATTTTTTACAGAATGGCTGCAATACGGTTTTATGAGGCATGCCTTAGCAGCAATCCTGATTATTACCCCGCTGTTCGGAATCTTAGGTACGATGATCGTAGAACGCAAAATGGCCTTTTTTTCAGATGCGCTCGGGCATTCCGCACTCACCGGCATTGCCGTAGGTATTGTGCTTGGGATCAGGGATACGAATCTTTCGATGCTGCTGTTTGCCGTTGTATTTGCGTTATTGTTAAATAAACTGGGCAGTGCGGGGCTGGCGGCGAATGATACGGTCATTTCGGTATTTTCCAGCTGCAGCATCGCCGTGGGTCTGGCTGTACTGTCCAAAGGGGGAAATTTCAGCCAGTATTCCAGCCTGCTGGTCGGGGATATTTTAAGTATCTCGCGCAGGGAGATTTTATACCTGGCGGTTATTTTTGCGGTTACGGTATGCTTCTGGGCCGTTTGCTTCAACCGTCTGCAGGCGGCCAGCATCCACCGTACGCTGGCAAAAAGCAGGCGTATTCCGGTGCGGCTGATGGAAAATCTGTTTGCGGTGCTGACGGCTTTGATTGTGATGGTGTCGATCAAATGGGTCGGTATTCTGCTGATCAATGCGCTGCTAATTTTGCCTGCGGCTTCCGGCAGGAACTTGTCGCAGAATCTTAGGGAGTATCATTTTTTCTCTATCCTGTTTTCCATGTTTTCCGGAATTTTCGGGCTGATTGTATCTTATTTTACAAATGTGGCGACCGGGCCGGTCATTGTGATCTTTGCTTCGGTAATTTATTTCAGTACTTATTACTATGGCAGCAGAATCCAATAGACAAGCGGGAACAAGTGGTGTATACTATATAAGAGAACATGTCATTAACAGAGAATGCGATAAAACAGGGTGGGAGAAAATGAGATTTAAGAGGATTAATATGGACACGGTGCGCTGCATCATATCGGAAACGGAATTGATGGAAAACGGCCTGCAGATGGATGATTTTTTACAAAATGACGGTAAGACAGAGGACTTTTTACGTAAAATCGTATCGATGGCAGAAGAAGAAGTCGGATTTAAAGTACAGGGAGGCCCGTTATCCGTGCAGGTCGCAGTGCTGCCGGAACACTCGCTGGCGCTGACGTTTTCTGAACGGCCGGACAATAATATTCTGAATATTTTGCAAAATCTGAAATCAGCGGTCGACAGCCTGTCCGGGATGGGAAACAGAATGGAGGATGAAAACGGCGGCCGCGATGCGGGGGAAGAGGATACGCTTGTAGAAGGTTGCGATAAGCGGCTGTACATACTGGAATTTCCAACTATGGACCGGATTATTACTTATGCGAAGTCGATTGTACTGGAGGAGCCGGTCGTCAGCAGTGTATTCCGTGTGCAGGAGCACGGTGCGTCCAATTATTATCTGCTGATTGAACGCAACGGTCTGGGGGATAAGGAAATCTGCAGGGTGATCAGCGCTTCGGTGGAATTTATGAAAAACGCTTCGTCAGATCTGCATAAGGCAGCTTATCTGGCAGAGCATGGGACGTGTGTGCTGCAAAAGGATGCATTGGAAATTTTGCAGAAGCTGTAGAAAATGTATGGAATTATTAAAAATGCGGAAAGATGCAATGGAAATTTACTGAATCTGGAAAAGTATACTTGAGATTTTACAAAAACTGGAAAGGCATACTTGGATTTTACAGAACGTCAGTTAAATATAGATGTTAGATCAAGCGGAGGATGAAATGTTCTCCGCTTTCTTTTTGGAATGTTTTCCTTGTATTTTGCGGATGCAGCCGCCTGTCAGGCTGCCGGTCACATATCAGGCTTGCGGGCCATATATTATAAAAACGTTTGCAGGGGGCAGTTATGCCACAAAGCAATAACCCAAAGCGGGAAAACCTGCTGAACCTGGCACTGGATGCGACCGGACGGGAACGGGAGCAGTCAGCGGACTTACAGATGGGATATGACCCTACACAACAGACATGGGAGCTGATTATCCGATATTCCGTGTCATTGGACCAGCTTCGCCAGGAGTATCCGCAAATATCAATCGTAGAATTATTAAACGGCTATGCCGTCGCAGTTGTGCCGCAGGATCTGATGGAGCAGTTTACCAACCGTACTGAAGTCGAATATATTGAAAAACCAAAAAGGCTCTTTTTCGCAGTGGATCAGGGAATCCGGGCATCCTGTATATCTGCGGTGCAGACCCCGTTTTACGGCCTGAGCGGAAAGGGGGTCTTGTGTGGACTGGCAGACAGCGGCATTGACTGGAGGCATCCGGATTTCTGCAATCCGGACGGCACGACCCGGATTGCGGCGATCTGGGATCAGACCTTGCCGGCGGATGCAGCGCGCGGCATGTATCCGCCGGCAGGTTATGTACGCGGTGTGGAATTTACAAGGGAGCAGATCAACGCTGCGCTTCGGGAGCCGTCACCTGTAGTTTTGCTGGAAGAACCAGGGCCGGGAGAAAGCCCCGGGCAGTTTGTCAGGCTGACCGGGGACAGCAGCGGGCATGGAACGCATGTGGCAGGGATTATGGCGGGCAATGGGAGGGCGTCGGGAGGCCGTTACCGCGGTGTGGCATACGAAAGTGAACTGATTGTGGTCAGGCTTGGCGTACCGCGCGAAGGAGGATTTCCAAGTACCGTGGAGCTGATGCTGGCCGTAGACTATATGATGCGCAAAGCAAGGGAACTGAATCTGCCTTTGGCTTTGAACTTAAGCTTTGGCAATAATTATGGCTCACACAGCGGCACGTCTTTGATGGAGACTTATTTCAACAGCCTGAGCGGATACTGGAAAAATGTTATAGCTGTCGGGACCGGAAATGAAGGGACAGCAAGCATGCATACATCGGTGCAGCTACAGACAGGAAAAAGCGGGGAAGCGGCATCGGTGCAGTTTGCCGTCAGCACCTATGAATCCTTTTTAAGTATCCAGATCTGGAAATCTTATTCCGATGAGGTAGATATCCAGATCGTACATCCGTCCGGGCTGGCCATTGGGCCTATCCAGCATATCTTAGGAACCCAGCGTTTCCGGATGCAGCAGACAGAAATCCTGCTCTACTATGGCGAACCAAGCCCGTACAGTACACATCAGGAAATATATCTGGAATTTCTGCCGGTGGGCAGTTTTATAGACAGCGGCGTATGGGAGGTCCGTCTGGTACCACGCAGCATTGTACAAGGGGATTTTGACATGTGGATGCCGGGCAGCGGAATATTAAACCGCGGCACAGGCTTTTTGTATCCGTCAGAGGTGACAACGCTTACGATCCCTTCAACCGCAGAGAAAGTGATTTCGGTAGCAGCTTATAATTCCAGGACAAATCAGCCGGCAGATTTTTCCGGCAGGGGCTATACGCGGGTTACCAGGCAGGTGAAGCCGGATCTTGCGGCGCCGGGCGTCGGAATCGTGTCGGCAGTGCCGGGCGGGGGCTATGGGGTGAAGAGCGGGACTTCGATGGCTACACCGTTTGTGGCTGGGAGTGCAGCGCTGCTGATGCAGTGGGGGATTGTGGAAGGGAATGATCCGTATTTGTATGGGGAGAAGGTGAAAGCGTATTTGATAAAGGGGGCGAAACCGCTGGCGGCGTTTGGGGAGTATCCGAATGAGCAGATTGGCTGGGGAGTACTCTGTTTGAGGGATAGTTTGCCGGTTTAAATTAGTTGAGTGTAATAAACGAGCATGTTATACTGATGTTAGAAGTATTTTAATATTCAAAAGAAAGAGTTAACAGCGTCTAACTGATAGCATCACATAAAAAATGTAAATAGCTTTTTTGCGAAATTGTGCAGGTAAATGAAAATGATATAATATAAATTGAAAGATACAGAGGATTATATATGGGAAATATATATGATGGAGCATTCCGAACAATTATAAATGATTGCCGACAGATGCTCATCCCAGTAATCAATGAAATTTTTGGAGAGGACTATACAGGCAATGAAAAAATAGAGTTTCATCCCAATGAGCATTTTATGGATCAACAGGATGCAGCGGATCATGAAAGAATAACAGACACGAATTTCATCATATTATGGAAAGAAAAAGAAGAAATATCATCTTGAATGTGAAAGTAGTCTGCCGGATGGGCGGATGACAATCAGATTATTTGAGTATGATGCCCAGATAGCTTTAGATGAAGGTGAGGTTGTTCGCGAAACATTGACAGTGACATTTTCAAACACGGCAGTACTTTATCTGAGAAATTATAAAAAGACTCCTGACAAAATGCGGTATGTGATAAAAACACCAGGAGGGAGCGTAGAGTATGATGTCGCAAAGCTGTTCAGCCAGCTCAATGCTTATTTCATTTCCGTGGATTCCCTCACGCTGTTCCCGGATACGGAGCTGTACCGCATGGATTTTGTGGTCAGTGAATTGCAGCACGTCTGCGATACGGTAAGCGAGGATGAGATTGCGGCGGTTCCTGTTTCATCATGTTTCCATAGCTTTCAGTGCGGTGTTCTACAGGGCGGATTGGAAGCAGTGTATTTTCTTTTCCATGCTGAATTATTCACTACTGTTTTTGATAGACCTTTTTCCCTGCAGATTGAAAACATATTTATGCTGAGGAAGGAGATATCCCATTTAATTCTGCCTGTAAAAAAGATGGTTTGGCTATGCCTGGGTTTTCTGCTTCGCCGGATGTGGAAAGGGCGGAACAATTACGGCACGGATTGAGGAGATGGTGGATGCTTTCATAAAAAAGATTTATTTTATAAAGATAGACGGGTGGAGATTGAATGGAATATTAAGGATGGATGGACGCATGTATGTAAGGAAAAATGAAAAAGACTGTCAAATAATTTGATTACAAAATTACAGATATATGGTACAATGAAGTAACAGTTCAGGCAGGTCCGCGCAGGGGCTGCCCCAGCGAAGCGGTCCTAAGCGCCAGTGGCGCTTGTTAAGGACGGACCGAAGCGGAGCGCAGACTTTCTAATGGCTGGATACGTAACATTTTCATGGGTTATCTGAACTGTTACACTATGAAAGAGGAACGATATGGAAAGGAGGTATTTATGGCAGAGCGGCTGACAAGAAAACAGATGGCTGATAAATATCCAAACCAGTGGCTGGGCATCCGCAATATAACATATAAAGGCAGGGAAATAGAATCAGCAGAGGTTGTATATACAAAAAAAACTGCATCTGAACTGGGGCTGTTTTCATTAAGGGGAGAAGATGTGCAGCCGTTATTTACAACGCCGGATATGGTTTTTCAGCTTGGAGCAGCGGGAGGGATCAATAGTGGAACAGAGGTTTGAACTGAATGTTTCTGCCAGCAGGCCGGTCTTAAGGCTCGATCATTTATTCCCGGGATGCACAGCTTTGATCGATACGGGCGCACTGTTTCCTGTATGGACAAAAAACAGGGAATTATTAGAAGCGCTAGGGGCAAAAATATGTAAAAGAAATGTTTTATTTAGTGGTTTTGGCGGGAGTGTTTCCGGAGACATTTATACATTTACGTTACAGCTTGGAAATCTCATTTATCCGGAAATGCACATTATGGCCTGCGAGAATAATGATATACCAGGGTATTTCATCTTTAGTGCAACGATGTTTAAAAATACTGTTTATACAATAAATGATATAGAAAAGAAATTTATCATTGTTACACAGGATCATCAGATCTGTCGTAATATTATCATTAAAGATGAAAATGGGATTATGCATGTATTGTGTGAGACGGCTGCGTGTGAATAGAGGCCTGGTTTTTATTGGGTTTTGAATAACGGGATGCATGTAACACGGAGAATACAAAAAGCCTGGAGATAAAGAATGAGTGGATCTTAGAAGCGTGTAAGATCTGGAAATATGAGGGGAAGAAAATGGCATTTGCTGGCTGTGGCAGATGCCATTTTGTATGGGAATAATACCGTGTGGTTCATGAAGAATAATCGTAACAAAAGAATATATTAAGGCATAAAATTATATACGGCTGAAGTTTTCAGTACAAATGTTTGTGACAATAACTTACCACCATTTTTCGCTGTCTTAGCATTAATTTGTGAATTTCATTTTGGCAGATGTTTTTCTGGACGGAAAAACATCTGCCTTTTCTGCGTGAAAAAACGAGCAGATTATGTGAAAAACGGGCAGTCATGCCGCCAGCCTTATCTGGTATAATACTATCGGGAAACCTGCCTGCACAATGCGGAGGCAATCGCTTATATTATCGAAGAGAACCTTTCTGTGTTAGACAGTGTGGAGGAATTAAAGAAAATTGCTTCCATGATAGAAGTCGATGAAATTCATATTTTTGACACAACAGGGTGTATTATTTCGGGGACGCATCCGTCCTATTACGGCTATACGTTTGACTCGGGCGATCAAATGAGTTTTTTTAAGCCTATGCTGGAAGATCAGTCGCTCAGGCTTGTGCAGGATATTACACCGAATACGGCGGAAATGAAAATGATGCAGTATTCTGCCTTGTGGAGCCATGATGGAAAATTTATCGTGCAGGTTGGCATGGAACCGGTAAATGTGCTTAAGGTCACGGAGAAAAATGAATTATCTTATATTTTTCCCTGCTGCGCGTCAATTCTGATGCGAATTATTATGCTATTTCTAAGGAAAATGGAAATATTGTCGGCTCTACGGATTTGTCCTGTGTTGCAAAAAACTGTTTGCAGATTGGATTGAACCGTCAAACGATCATGGCTGACAAGAATGGTTTTTACACGCATGTAAATGGTGTAAAATCCTACTGTGTGTTTATGGAGTCTGGTGAAAATTATATCGGGCGTGTGATTTCCTGCCAGGATATGTTTCGGCGGGTTCCGTTTACTATGGCTTGGATTGTGTTTTGCCTGATTGCTGTTGCGGTGATTTTGTATTATGTGGTTACCCGCTATATGAATCAGTATGTGATCGAGGGCATTCACAGTATCAATGATAAGCTGAATCTTATCTCCCAAGGGAATCTGGATGAAATTGTTGATATCCAAAGCAGCGCGGAGCTTGCGGAGCTTTGCCGTTATATTAACCAGATGAAAAACAGTATTCTGGATAACCGCCGCAAGATTACTTATATTATCGGCAAGACGAAAATGCCCGTCGGCGTGTATGAATACAACCATTATATGAAAAGGGTGAACATCAGCGAGCATGTTCCTGAAATCCTTGCCCTAAAGGCGGGGGAGTATGAGCGTCTCTCCGCGGATTATAAGGTTTTTCAGGAGTTTATTATTGATTTGCGCAGAAATGTTGTGGACGATGAATCCTGTGTCTATTCCTGCCGGGAGCGTTATGTCAAGCTGGAGGAGGCAGAGCACAACGGGGATGTGTTCGGTGTCATTATCGATGTGACGGAAGAGATTGAAAAGCGTAAAAAGGCCGAGGACGAACGCGAGGCAAAAAGCCGCTTTTTTTCGAATATGTCGCATGAAATCAGGACGCCGATTAATGCAGTGCTCGGAATGAACGAGATGATCCTGCGGGAGGCTTGCGACGGGCAGATTTTAACGTATGCGGAGAATATCAAAAGCTCTGGGAAAATGCTGCTGTATCTAATCAATGATATTTTGGATATCTCGAAAATTGAATCCGGAAAAATGGAAATTATTCCGGTGGAATATGAGACGCCGGCATTTCTTATGGATTTGTGGAATGTCATTTATCTGCGTGCAAAAGAAAAAAACTGGTGTTTGACGTGGAGACGGATGAAACGCTTCCCCGTGTGCTGTACGGCGATGATGTACGGATGAAGCAGATTGTGACAAACCTTTTGACAAATGCGGTAAAGTATACGCCGCAGGGCAGTGTCAGGCTGCGGGTTGCGTACGAGCGCCGAAGCGGGGAGGAGGAGCTGCTGCTGAAAATATCCGTGCAGGATACAGGCATCGGTATCCGGAAAGAAGATATGGGAAAGCTGTTTGAAAGCTTCCAGCGTCTGGACGAGGAGAAAAACAGGAACATCGAAGGGACGGGGCTTGGCATGAATATTACAATGTCTCTGCTTAAGATGATGGACGGTGACATGAAGGTGGAAAGTGAATACCAGAAAGGCTCTGTCTTTACCGTAATCATACCGCAGAAAATTGTAAGCAACGAACCCGCGGGGAGCTTCCGAAAAATGCAGGAAAACAACGCGCGGCATAATAACAGCAGGCAAAGCACGTTTACTGCGCCAAAAGGCCGGGTGCTGGTGGTGGACGACAATACGATGAACCTGACGGTATTTCAGGCGCTGTTAAAGCGGACAAAGCTGCAGGTTGTGACGGCGCAGTCCGGGAGGCAATGCCTGGATTACGTGCAGAAACAGAAATTCCACATGATTTTTATGGACCATATGATGCCTGAGATGGATGGGATTGAAACGCTGCATCAAATAGAGAAGCTTGCGGAACGTACGGATTTTCCGAATAAAGGCACGCCGGTCATCGCGCTGACGGCAAACGCTGTGGCAGGTGTCCGGGAGATGTATCTTGCACAAGGCTTTGCGGAATTTTTGACAAAGCCGGTTAACGCGGAGCTTTTGGAACATACAATCTGTAAATATCTTCCAGAGGAGCTGATACAGACGGTCAAAGGAAAAGAGACAGACGGTGATCCGGCTGCGGAAAACGGCGCCGATGCATTTGCCAGGGAGCTGGAACAGGAGTGGGCAAACGCGTTGGAAGCATTGACGGGCATTTATGAAACATATGCCCCCGCGCAGGAGGAACCAGATCTTTCAGACAGCGGCGCGCTGCTGGAACTGCCGCAGGAAAGGCTTGACGAAATGGCGGCGCTGATTGATGATTTTCAGACAGACGCGGCAGTGCATCAGATCAGGGAATGGCTGGACAGCCCTCTGCACCGGGATATGAAGCGGCGGCTTACGGATGTTCTGGCAGCCATCGAGGATGAGTTTGACGAAGATAAAGCAATAGGGCTTTTGAAAGAAAATACGGAGGAATCAGAATGACAGACAAAAAAAGCATTGTGGCAGTGGATGACAGCGGGATTATCTTAAAGATGCTTGAAAAGCTGCTGAGCGGGGAATATGCGTTCGTGGGGTTTTCCAAAGGGATGCGCGCCCTTAAATATTTAAAGGAAGCGGACACACCGGATCTGATTATTTTAGATATTGAAATGCCGGAAATTGACGGGTTTCAAATGCTTGAGATGATACGCAAAAAAGAGGAACTGAAAGAAGCGCCGGTCCTTTTTCTGACATCCAATAACGATAAGGAACATGTCGTAAAGGCAATCAAAGCCGGCGCGAATGATTATATTGTAAAGCCGGTGGATGAGGAAGTGTTTATGGATAAGGTGCGCAAGCTGTTAAAGGAGGAGAAATACAGCTGGGATCATGTGTAGATAAAATCTAAGGGTATACAGGAGCTGAAAGAAAAAGGCATTTGCTGGTGCAGCAGATGCCTTTTTGTATGGAAATTTTTCATAAATCATGATTGACCGAGAGAAAAATAAATAAATATAGAATAGAACACTTGTTTGAGTATGCGGAATGTGATAGAATAAGAATTATTTCGTATATTAGGAGGAACTGCTATGGCAAGGGGAAAAAGGGCGGAATCCAGATGCAGGTATTTGATCAGGGATATTGCCGTACAAAAAGGATGGGATATCAGACATCCGCAAAAAGGCGGAGATTTTCTAGAAGAGCAGGAGATTGAAGATTTTTTTCCGGACTGCGGATTAGAGGGGAAAAAACCCGATTTTTTAGTATGCAAAAAGGCGCTTCCGATTCTTGTCGTAGAGGCAAAAAATGAGATCAGCAAAATCGGCGATGCGGTGCATGAAGCAGTGCAGTATGCGGACCGGATGAATCAAAGAGGCAGGTATGCGGTTAAGATAGCAGTCGGAGTAGCCGGAGAAGAAGATCATGGATATTTGTTCCGGTCGCTTTTCTGGGATGGCAAGACGTGGCAGGCGTTAACATCGAAAGGATATGAAATAACCAGTTTTCCCAGTGTTTTTGAAGTAAACGGCGCAATTGCGACAAATAATGCAGCAACGGAGGTGTCTGTCCCGAAAATATCTGATTATATAGATACGGCTATTGAATTATCCTCTGTTTTGCGCTCGGCTAAAATTGAACCTTTGCTCAGGCCGAAGGTATTAGGAGCTGTTATTACGGCTTTGTACTGGGGCGAGATTGATCTGGAGGAAGGCAAGGAACTGGATTCGATTAATGGACTGGTAGCAGAGGCAATCCAGTCGACAGAGCATTTTGAAGCGCATAAAAAGGAACAGCTGATTGAAACGTTAAAACTTACGATTGGTGATTATCACAGGCTTGCTGATAAGATAGGTAAAATCGTGTTTTTGTTGAAAAATTTAAATATAAAATCAATTTTACAGACAGACACTGATTTTCTAGGCTTGCTGTATGAAGCGTTTATAAGATATGGTTATGATAACAATTCGTTAGGCATTGTATTTACGCCCAGGCATATTACCAGGTATTGTGCAGAGTTAATTGATGTTACGGCGAAAGACAAAGTGATTGACCTGGCATGCGGCTCAGGAGGATTTTTGGTGGCCTCTTTTGACAGGATGATCCAGACGTCGAAAAAGATGGGGATTCCGTCGGATATTGTGAGAGAATCTTTGTATGGTTTTGATACAAATCCTACCGTATGGTCATTAGCAGCGCTGAATATGTTTTTCAGGGGAGACGGTAAGAGCCAGATCGAGAATGCAAGCTGTTTTGAGGAAAAAAGCAGAATCCTTGTGAAAAACAGATTTACGAAAGCTTTGCTGAACCCGCCGTTTTCGCAAAAGGAGGAACCAGAGAGGGATTTTATAGATGCAGCTTTGGATGCTTTGCATACAATGGGATTAATGGCTGTCGTAGTAAAATCGGGTATTTTTGCAGATGATGAAAATGCACAATGGAGGAAGGAGTTCTTAAGGAAACATACCGTTCTTGGAATGATTAGCCTGCCGGGTGATTTGTTCTATCCTACTGCTGTAGATACTACGATTATGATAGGGCAGGCGCATCGTCCGCAGTCGCAAAAGGATCTGGTATTTATGGCAAAAATCTGGAACGATGGATTTAAGAAACTCAAAGGGAAACGGGTGGAAGCGGCAGGATCCCAGCTGCCGGAAGTCTTAGAGCAGTTTCAACGGTTTTTAAAGAAAAAAACAGTGAAGTCGGAACTTGCTACCGTTATCAGCGCTTCCCAATTGCTGGAAGAGATGGCGGAGTTCTCACCGGAACAATATTTGCCGCAGCCGGATTTTCCCTGCAGTATGCAGAATTTGTATATTGAGAATATCACGAAATCGATTTTGACTGCGTCTGTGTGTATCGAAGAGCTTGCGGATGAAGTGATTGGCAGCTTTCCGGTATTTGCAGAGCATTTACCAGATCTTGTGTATGGCAGGGACGGAACGGTTGAAACGTTTTTTACGGTTTTTGTAGGGAAATCAAACGGGGAGAACAACTATTTAGCAGGCTCCTGTCCGTATATTTCCTCTGGAGATCCGCAAAACAGTATTATCAGGCTCGTAAATGAGGTTCCTGGCGAGGTGTTTGGGCAGGGGGCGATTACAGTGACCTGCTTTGGGCAGGCATATGTGCAGCCATGGAGATTTATGGCGAGAGGCAACGGCGGCAGTGCCGTACGTGTATTGATCCCGAAATTTAAAATGACATACTCGGAAATGGCATGGTTTGCTGCACAGATTAATATGCAGCGCTGGAGGTTTTTTTATGGAAGGATGGCTATTAAGAAAAGGTTAAGGCAGTTAAAGGTGAAGTCTCCGGTGAATAAGCTTATGGATGGACCGAATAGCATTGCAGAAAAAATCAGAACATTATCCGCTACATTTTCCAATATCATGAAGGAATAGCCGACTGGCACCGCGTTGCGCAAGGAATCATGGATACAGCGCCGTTACCGTTCGCAGCTGTCCTGCTTTTTGGACAGGTGTGAACGGTAACAATTTTTCGGAAAATGAAATATCTTGTTGAAAATCACAGATATGTATGTTATATTGTTTTATGTATTGTTCATATTCCACAACTATAATTTGGAAATGGAACATAAAACAAGGTATTGGAGGAAACATAATGAAAGATTCAAAAAAGATGACCTGGTATACGCTGGCGTTTATTGCCTTTTCGGGGGTATGGGGATTTGGAAATGTAATGAACGGCTTTGTATATTTCAACGGTATTCAGGTAATTTTCAGCTGGGTGCTGATGTTTGCGTTTTATTTTGTGCCCTATACACTGATGGTGGGTGAGCTTGGTTCTGCGTTTCAATCGTCCGGCGGAGGCGTCAGCTCCTGGATCCATAATACGATGGGGCCGAAGCTGGCGTATTATGCAGGGTGGACTTACTGGGCGTGCCATATTACTTATATCGCAAGCAAGGGCAGCGGCGGGTTAAAGGCGCTTAGCTGGGCGGTCTTCCGCAATGCGGAGACTTATGATACCTTTCCGACGATCGGTGTCCAGATGGCGACGCTTGTTGTATTTTTGTTCTTCTGCTGGGTGGCAAGCCGTGGGCTGAATCCGCTGAAAAAGCTTGCTTCTATTGCGGGGACCAGTATGTTTGTAATGTCGATTTTGTATATCCTGCTGATGTATGCGGCTCCGGCGATTAATCCGGGCGGCGGGTACATCTCTATGGATTTCAGTATGAAAAATCTGATCCCGCAGTTTAATATCGGGTATTTTACTTCCCTTTCGATCCTGGTATTTGCGGTAGGCGGGTGCGAGAAGATTTCTCCTTATGTAAATAAGGTAAAGGACCCGGCGAAGGGGTTTCCGAAAGGTATGATTGCGCTGGCGGTAATGGTTGTGGCCTGTGCGATTTTAGGGACGATTGCTATGGGGATGATGTTTGATCCGTCTGTGATCAACAGCAGCCAGGAAACGTTTAATTCTTATGTGTCGAACGGCTCGTACTGGGCATTCCAGAAGCTGGGGCAGTATTATGGGGTGGGCGACCTTTTGATGGTATTATATGCGCTTTGTAATATGATCGGCCAGTTTGCCGTTCTGGTAGTCAGCATCGATGCGCCGCTTCGTATGCTGCTGGATAATGAAGATGCCAAACAGTTTGTTCCGAGCGCGATGCTCAAACGCAACGACCAGGGCGCTTATGTGAACGGGATTAAGCTGATTATTGTATTATCAGGAAGCATTATTCTGGTTCAGTCATTTGTACCAGGGGCAGCGGCGGTGCTGGCGCAGCTGAATAAGCTGAATTCCGTATGTATGCCGCTTCGGTATTTGTGGGTATTTGTTGCTTATCTGGCGCTTCGCAAGGCGTATGATACGATACCTGCAGAGTACCGGTTTGTGAAAAACCAGGCAGTTGCCAAGTTTTTCGGAGCATGGTGCTTTGTGCTGACGGCGGCGTGCTGTATTCTTGGCATGTATTCCACGGACTTGTTTACGATGGCGCTGAATGTTATTACGCCGATCGTGCTGACCGCACTGGGTATGATTATGCCTTATCTTGCGAAAAAAGAGAGGGAGAAATAAGCAACAAAATAGCAGGTACATGTACGGGGCTGTCTGATTTCTGACAGCTCCTTTGCGGTTATTTTGATGATAAAATAAAGGAGGAGCTCTATGTATCAGAAAACAGCGAGGGAAATGACAGCATTTGTAAAGGAATGTCCGACGGCGTTCCATGCGGTGGACAGCATCGCAAAGGAATTGGAACGAAATGGCTATCAACGGCTGTGGGAGGAGGAGCTTTGGCAGATAGCGCCAGGCGGAAGCTATTATGTGACAAGAAACGATTCGAGTATAATCGCGTTTGCCGTTGGGACAAAGCTTTCGGATTCTTATTTCAGGATCGCGGCGTCACACAGCGATTTTCCGACGTTTAAGATCAAGGAAAACGCGGAGCTTGCGGTAAAGGATCAATACCTGCAGTTGAATACAGAAGGATATGGCGGCATGATCTGTTCTACCTGGTTCGACCGGCCGCTTTCGGTAGCAGGCAGGGTTATTGTAAAACAAGAGGGCCGTTTTTCGCCAAAGCTTGTGGACGTGGGCCGTGACCTGGTGATGATACCAAGCCTGGCTATTCACATGAACCGGTCAGTGAATGACGGGTATGCATTTAATAAGCAGATTGATCTGCTGCCGCTGTTCGGCGGGAAGGAAAGCAGGAAAGGGGATTTTAAAAAGCTGATTGCAGAGGCGGCGGGCGTACCGCAGGAAGCGGTCTATGGCAGCGACCTTTATCTGTATAACCGGCAGGAGCCGTCGGTATGGGGCGCGCAGGAGGAGTTTATCTCCGCGCAGCATCTGGACGACCTGCAGTGTGCTTATGCTTCTTTGCAGGGATTTTTGGAAGGGCGGCAGGAAAACGGCGTAAATGTGTATGCCTGCTTTGATAATGAAGAGGTAGGCTCCGGTACGAAGCAGGGGGCGGGCTCTACCTTTTTATACGATACGTTAAGGCGCATCCATCTGGGGCTTGGCAAGCCGGAGGAAGACTATTACCGGGCAGTGGCAGGCAGCCTGATGTTAAGCGCGGACAACGCGCATGCCGTGCATCCGAACCATCCGGAGAAAACAGACGCGGGCAACTGTGTGTATATGAACGAGGGGATCGTAATCAAATCCCATGCGGGCCAGAAATATACATCCGATGCCGTAAGTATTGCGCTGTTTCAGGAAATCTGCAGACAGGCGGGGGTTCCGGTGCAGTTTTTTGCAAACCGTTCCGATGAAGCGGGCGGAAGCACCCTTGGAAATATTTCTTCGGCCAAGGTTTCTTTGAATGCCGTGGATATCGGCTTGCCGCAGCTTGCCATGCATTCTGCATATGAGACGGCAGGCATCAAAGATACCTGGTATATGATCCAGGCGGTGAAGCAGTTTTATTCCATGCATTTTTATCATAAAAACGGGGAGATCTTTTTCGCATGAGCCGCGGCGGCTGATCAAAAACGGAGATAAAGGAGAGAAAATGCCATACACATGGAACGATATTGAACAGCACGTTGCCGCCTGCACGCACTGTCCGCTCAGCCGTACCAGGCGCCTGCCTGTGATGGGGCGCGGAAATATACAGGCCGACCTGATGCTGATTGCCGAAGCGCCGGGCGAACAGGAGGACCGGCAGGGCATCCCGTTTGTCGGGCGCTCCGGCGAACTGTTAGACAGCCTTCTACAGGACTGCGGGCTTACCAGAAAGGAAATCTACATCACGAACATGATAAAATGCCATCCGCCCGGCAACCGGGATCCAAGAGAGGAAGAAAAGGAAGCATGCTTTCCGTATTTGAAATATGAAACCTGGCTGTTAAAGCCTAAAATCATTGTCTGCCTGGGGCGTGTCGCCGCGCAGCGGATTATTTCCCCGGATTTTAAAATTACCAGGCAGCACGGTACCTGGACGTGCCGGAAAAACTGTGCGCTGACCGCCACCTACCATCCATCGGCGATTCTAAGAGATCCGTCCAAATATGAGGAGGCAAAAAGGGACTTTCTGGAAATTGTCAGGAAACGGAAGGAAGATAACGGTGCCTGATACAGGTAAAATAAACACCGCTGCTGTGGGATTTTCCCGGATGCAGCGGTGTTTTGTGCGTATTTTTGCCGGAACGCGAACAGCCGCTGTATCTGATTGTGCAAGCTTTTGTACTCAAAACAGATTGTTTCAGATGCGCCAAATATGAGACAATAATAGCGTAGCTGGTGATCAAAAAATGTATGGTTTATGGTAACAGATCCAGGGTTATCTGAACTGTTACCGTTTATGATTGGGAGGTGTGGCAGTATTGAGTAATCTCAACCAGCGCTGTGAGAAGATTTTGAGTATTCTTACACATGAAAGCGGCTATGTATCTTTGAAAAGATTGTCTGAAAAAACAGGGGTTTCCAGAAGGAGCATCTATTATGATATATGCAAGATCAATGAATGGATGGAAGAACACGGCATACAGGAGCTGGAACCGGAGCGCGGAAAGGGGATCTTTATTTCTGCAGGGGATAAGGAAAAAATCCTGGATGCATTAGATGAAAAGGAGTATGAGGACTATTATCAGTTCCTTCCTTCAGAACGTGTAAAACTGGTGATCTGCAGTGTGATCCACAGCTGTCAGCCTGTTTACATCGAACAATTCATGGACCTGTGCCATGTCAGCCGCAATACCGTATTCGGGGATATCCGTGTAGCGGTCCAGCGGCTGCATGAGTACAGCCTGGAATTAAATTACGAGTCAAAAAGCGGTTATTACCTTACCGGGGATCCGATACAGATCCGGGCGTTGTTTATCTTGTACTACGAAGAGCTGCGGCCGTTATGCGCCAGCGGGCTGATTCCGTTTTTAAGCCGTTCTTCCGTACAAGCGTATTATGACAGGCTGTGTACTCTAAAGGATGAGCTTCGGATCGAATATGTGGAAGGCAGCCTGGATGCGCTTGCCCTGCTGCTTCCGGTCATGTACCAAAGCGCGGACAAGCTGGAATTTGAGGGCCTGAAACGGGCGGAATTAGTTGAATCGCTGGAATATCAGATGGTATGCAAATACTTTCCGGACCTGCGTGAAGAAGAGCAGATTTATTTAAGCCTGCATCTGCTGGGGTCGCGCCTTTCTGTCGTAACGGAAGAGATTTTTGAAAAACGGTCAGACCAGTCCATTTATGTCATTACGAAAGCGCTAGTAACCGAATTTGAAAAAACAGCCTGCATTACATTTACAGACAAAGACGAACTGGAGCGTGCATTGTTTTTGCATATCCGCGCCTCCATGTACCGGTACCAGTACGGCATCCAGTTCGGGAATCCGATGTGCGGGGACATTATGCGGGAATATCCGTATTTATTCGAGATCACAAAGCATGTCTCGGCTTATCTCGGCCAAATGATCGGGCTGCCGATCCCGGACAGCGAAGTAGCATATCTGGCGCTGCATTTCGGCGCCTTTTTAAAACCGTCCGAAAGCCCGCAGAGCCATTTACGCATACTGATCGTATGCACCAACGGGGTATCGACCGGAAATATGCTCAAATACGAAGTAAAAAACCTGCTGCCGAATGCGGAAATAACCGATGTAACCGCAGCGTCAGCACTCACAGACCAGCAGCAGGAATGCGACCTGATTATATCCACGGTAAAGCTCCACAGCATCGTACCCGTGCTGGTCGTACACCCAATCCTCACAGAAGAGGACCGGATCTATATTTTGAGCAACTCACTCGTAAACAACCGCCGGTCAGCCGGAGCATTTGAAGAATTATTTGACAGGATGAAAAAATACGTAGACAGCTCCCAGCATGAAAGCCTGCGGAAAGACATCAGCCAATACCTGGAAAACATGGCGGCCCCGTCCAACAGCCTGACCGGAAGGAAAAACTGCGGCATCACAGACCTGCTGGATGCATCCAGGGTCTGTGTTTTCGAAGAAGCAATGACATGGGCAGAAGCAATTTACCGCACCGGGGAAATGCTGATCCGCAACGCAAGTATTGCAAAATCCTACCTGGATGCGATTGTATCCCAGATCATGTATTACGGGCCGTACATGTTTATTACAGAGCATGTAGTACTGGCACACGCAAAGCCAGAAGACGGCGTACACCGGAGGGACATTTCGCTCGCGGTATTTAAGGAAGCGGTACAGTTTCCAAAGCAGAAGACAGCGAAAGTAGTATTTGTGCTGAGCGCGGAGGATAATGAAAAGCATTTGCAGATATTAAATGATATTTTTAATTTTGCAAAAGAGGAGGGGAATCTGCTTGCGCTGGAACAGGCGTCTGGGATTGGGGAGATATTGGGGCTGTTTCGGAGCAGGCTGGATAAGAAGACTTAGACTTAGGGGAGGATATACTTTTTTGGCTTCCCGGACGTGTCCGGGGCAGCGGAAAGGAGCTGTCCCGGACACTGTTTATTGGCTGGACTAGTACTGCGTTGTGCAATTAACGGTGAATACAGTGCCTGAATTTTGTGTCAGCGCAAGGCGGAGGAAGGAAGCGATGTGGCCCCATCGTTGACTGACGACAACGCAGTGCTGGCGCAAAAGGCAGGTGCTGTATTCACCGTTAATTGCACAACGCAGTACAAGTAACTTATTGCAAAGCCAGCCATAACCAGACGCTGTAAGCCAATGCAAAGCAGGCCATAACCAGACGCTGTAAGCCATTGTAAAGCCAGCCATAACCAGACGCTGTAAGCCAATGCAAATCTAGCCATAACCAGACGCTGTAAGCCAATGCAAAGCCTACCATAACCAGACGCTGTAAACCAATGTAAAGCCAGCCATAACCAGAATCTGCGGGCTGTGGGCAGGGAATGCGCCGGGAGACACACCTTGGAAGGACATTTG
>CANOET010000015.1 GCA_947564835.1 uncultured Eubacterium sp.
TTTAGCTTCTGGCGTTTAGCCAGGGCGAACTAGGTGCCGCGACCGGACGGTGCCATTGTGTAAATGCAGAATGCCTAGGGATTCTTAACATTCTGGAATAGGAGCCGGAAGCCAGGCTATTTCCCCCTCATCCGGCGTCCGCATATGCCAAGACTGGCCTTTGCATATGTCAAGACTGGCATCCGCATATGCCAAAACTGGCGTTTTCACATGTCAAGACTAGCATTTGCATATTCCAAGACTGGCGTCCGCATATCCAGATTCTTGTCACCAGCATTACTGGCTCATAGTAAATAGGATTTCCTGGTTTTTTTCAGAATACAACGTCTCTCTTCGAAACACATAATAGGTAACTTTTACACTCTTCATCTTTCGGAAACGTTTCCCGGCATGTTCCGCTATTTCTTTCATACTTTGGTATCCCATACTAAATTCATCCGGAACAATCAGGCATTCGACAATACGGTTGTCCAAAAAGTAAATGGCTTCTGTAGAATTTCCTATACCGTATACTAACGCCCCGTGCAGATCATTGGCTGCAGCGCATTCAGCAGCTGCAGTCAGACTGTTATTATCAAGCGCGATGACAAGATCTGCTTTTTTTCTGTTTTTCAGGCTGTTTTCCTTTGTTTCTTCCGAAGAAAGCGATGCTGTCCAGGAAAATACGGCTCCGGTGCCTTTTAATGTTTCTTGGAATCCTTTTTTTCGGCTTTCCAGCGCCGGCCGGTTTTCTGATTCCAGCAGGATACCGATCGTTTTCCCAGACAGGTTGTGATTGTAATCTTCCAAGAGCTGTTCTGCCAGTGCTTTTCCCATGGCTTCGTGATCTGGTTCTGTGACCGGAAACGGTGTTGATGCGGGGTCTTGGGGAAGGGTGTCTTTTACCAGCATAATAGGGATCTTTTTTTCCAGCTTTTTTAGATTTTCGGCAAGATCAGTTCCGGGGACGGGCTGTATGATGACTGCCTGCGTATCCTGTTCCAGTTCCTGGCTGATCAGTTTCAGTTCTTCTTCTGCTGTCAGGGTTTTTCCGGTGCTGACGATCAGCAGTTCTGTTCCTGTATCCTGTGCAGCCATTTTAAGCCCATACCGGAAGGCTGACCAGCTATGGTTTTCGGAGTCTGGCAGAATGACTGTAATTTTGGAATGATCGTCAGCCTTTTTTTCAAAAAATATCTGGATTCCCAGAATCAATATGAATGAGGCTAACGCAGCTTCTATGAGATAAAACCGCTTTCTGTTCTGTTTCATTTTGTATCTACCCTGAAATTTCCTTTTTCGAGTTTTTTCTGATTTTCTTCTGAATAAGGTATGGCTGGAATACAGATAGAGACTGTAGTTCCTTTGTCTGGTTCGCTTTGTACACTGAGTCCGTATTGATTTCCATAAAGTATCTGAATACGGTGATTGACATTAACAAGTCCTACGCCGGAGCCGTGCTTATGGATGCGGTTACTGTCTGTCAAAAGAAGATCTACTTCGTCGGCGGACATGCCTACGCCATTGTCTGTGACAGAAAGGATGGCGGTTCCGTGTTCCAGCCTGCCGGTTACCTGGATTTGTCCGCCGTCGTCCTCGTCCATGTCCCCGACGCCGTAGTTGATCGCATTTTCAAGCACTGGCTGCAGGATCAGCTTGACGGTGCAGCAGGAATATAAGGCAGGATCAGCTTCAAAGGAGACGGAAAAGCGATTTTTATACCGGATTTTCTGGATATTCATATAGCTTTTGGCATGCTGCAGTTCATCTTTGATGCTGATAATTGTGTGGCCCTTCGAAAGGCTGATCCGGAAGAGCTTTGCAAGCTCTGAGATCATAAATACAGCTTCGTCGTTACGCTTTCCTTCAATCATCCATGTAATGGAATCCAGTGTATTGTATAAAAAATGCGGGTTGATCTGGCTTTGCAGCGCTTCCAGTTCGCTTTTGCGCCGTTCGTTCTGCTCCAGGACAATTTTATGCATCAGTGCGTCGATCTGTTCATAGGAGCGCTGTATGGCATACCCAAGAAGCCTGATTTCCTGGGATCCGCCGATGTAGATTTCGGGTTTTTCCCCTGCTTCGTACGCTATGACTGATTGCTGCAGCTTTAGGACAGGGCTGGAGATCCTGTCGGAAATTACGCGGTTAATCACTGCCAGCATCATTGCCATAAAAAGGATCAGTATAACGATGAAATAGCGGATATCAAACATGCCGTGTGTAAATGTGGCGTCCGGAATGATACCGACCAGCTTCCATCCGGTATAGCTGATCGTATTCACAATTATCTTGCGGCGGCTGCCGTCAAACGTGTCGTCATAGACACCGTCCTTATATGCGGCTGCTTTCATGCTGTTTTCGCTGGAAAATCCTTTACGGATCTGTGCCTGCTGCCTGTGGTAGATAATCCGGCCGTTGCTGTCGCACAGGTAATAATATTGTCCGTTTTCAGATGCATTGATTTTTTGCATCATACGCGAAATGCCGGAATAATCCATATCCACGAGCAAAACGCCAGTCGTAGGAACACCATGGTCGGTCAGTTCCACGACACGGCTTAGGGAAATCACCCAATAATAGCGTCTGGAATGGTCATCAAACAGGTTTTGGATATGGGGTGTGGAAAAATGCATGTTGGCAGTATCGCTTACCGCTTTCTCATACCATCCCTGATTTGTCACATCCGGGTCTTCTTTCTGCAGGGCAACCGGTTCTGCGGCAATCAGGCTTCCGTAGCTGTTATAAATGGCGATGCTGCGCAGCCTGCTTCTGTTTGCCTCATATAAGAGGTTCATTCCCTGCTGTATCTGATTCTCCTGTTCAGCTATGCCATGTTCTTTGATGACATTATAATAGACCGCATCTGAAATCTGCCGCATATTGCTCAGATAATCTTCCAGATTTTCTTCGGTCTGTTCCATCAGCTTTTGTGTGCTTAGGATAATCTCCTGGCGGGAAGAGGCAGAAAACCGGATATACATCACTACGCCAAGAATCAGCATAATGGAAATAGAAATAAAGGAAAATGCGGCCATAATGGCAGACCGTATTTTTTGCGGCCTTAGCTTTTTAAAATATTCCGGATAGTACTGTCTGATTTTCATAATAAATCTCCAAAAGCGGTTGATACAGATTAGGGCTGTATCTTTTCCGCATGTTCCGCCCTATATTTGGAAGGCGATACACCAAACCGCCTTTTAA
The DNA here is from genome assembly GCA_947564835.1 of uncultured Eubacterium sp. Classification (GTDB taxonomy): domain Bacteria; phylum Bacillota; class Clostridia; order Lachnospirales; family Lachnospiraceae; genus Eubacterium_J. The sequence goes on from CANOET010000015.1 coordinate 3,184, forward strand.
ACACATAACTAAAATAATTCGGATCTGTATACCCCACCTTTTTTGCTATCATATAGCTTTTTTCATCTGTCCCGGTCAGCAGCGACGCAGCCTGATCCATCCGGTAATCGGTCAGATAGCTGATAAAAGAACTGCCCGTCTCCTTTTTAAAAACCGTAGAAAAGTAAGAATTGGACACGCCCAGCGCTTTGCAGATGCAATCCAGCGACAACACTTCATTGCTGTAATTTTGCTGTACATATTCCTCTGCCCTGGCAACAAATGATTTTGTGGAGCTGTTGCGTACATGAATGATCATTTCACGTAAGGAAAGGCATATACCGATCAGCCATTCCTGAAACGCTTCCGGCTCCAGATCCAGCAGCCGGTTATACAGGCCGCGGATATCCCCGGAAAAGTCATCTGCCATAATATCATGATTTACGGAAAACCGGTACAATGCACTGATTAGCTCCATAATATCAATATGATACTGCTGCAGTGTTTTATCCGGAAAAAATGCATGATCCAGATATTTCCGGGCCGCCTGCCGGACTTCTTCCTGCGAGCCGAGGCGGATGAGTTTTAATAAATCTGCCAGGTCTTCCTCACTGGCCAGGCCAGATTTTCCAACCTTCTGCGGAACGACTTCAATCCGGTTAATTGCTCTGGAGGAACCATAGATACTGCGGTAAGACACTGCCTCTCTGGCACTGCGGTAGGATTGTGCCAGTTCCAGGATATTGCTGCATACCTGTCCGATTCCGATCGTAACGACCGCACCGATCATCCGGCGGGCATATTTGCAGAAACGGTCGCATTCATCCGTCAGTTCAGAAATCCAGGATTCCTGTTTCAGCTGTGCAATAAAAATGGTATTATTCAGATAAGAAAAACATTTCGCCTGCCATTTTTCTGCCAGATGTTCCCTGGCCTGTTTTTTGACAGAAGTTGACAAAAGCAGCGGATTCATACCTGCCGGCATCTGGCAGGAAGATGTGTGTATGACAAGACAGCTGAAAAAAGGCCCTGAAAAAGAAAGCTGGTAATCAGAAAGGTACTTCGGTATTTCCTCTTCCTGAATCCGCCCTTCAATCAATGCAACGTAAAAGTCCGCTTGCAGCAGCGGCAGCGATTCCATATAGTATTTCTGCAGGATTTCCACATTCCTTTTTTCACTGATTTCCTGATCCAGTTTTAACTTTAGCTGCGAAAATACATGCTTAAGCTCTGCGGCGTTGACAGGCTTAAGGATATATTCTTCAACTTCCAGATGGACAGCCTCTTTTGCATACTCAAATTCATCAAAGCCGGTAAAAAGCAGAAGCTTGGTTGCCGGATATTCTGCTTTGATCCGGTGTGCCAGCTCCATGCCGTCCATATACGGCATCCTGATATCAGTCATAACGACATCCGGCTGATATTCCTCGACCATTTCAAACGCCTTGACACCATTGCAGGCATAGCCGATAACCGAAAAGCCAAGGCTTTCCCAGTGGATTTTTTTCATAATTGCCTGGATGACGTCTTCTTCGTCGTCTACCAGAAGGATGGTGTAGTTCTCCATAGTTTTATCTCCGTATAGATGTGTTGCTTTGTTCTGATATCATGATGGGGTGTTGTTTTTCTATCATAGCATAATTTGGGTGTAATAGGAAGGTGTTTCGCTTCAAAAATTGAAATCAGATATTACGCTGAGAGGCCAGAGGATGTGGCCAACTGGACGACTTTATGGGTTTTATAACATGTGAATTGCAGTTCAATGTGCCATGACTGGACGGTGTCATTGAATAAATATTTGGAAGCAATACCATTTTCTCCGTCATTCGGTGTCTGTACAGAAAGAGTACAACATACATTCAAAAGAGTACTATTCACGGTTGATTTAAAATTTCTAATCAATTATCAATGTTAAGCATCACTTAGCCATAAATGGTAAAAAATCTTGAAAAAGACTGGATCATTGGGTACCAGGAGGAACAGATCCATGACTTGTGGCGATCATTAAATTGATCTGCAAAAGGCATCGGGACAGTTCGAATCCGAGAAAACAGCGGGATACTTTGCGAGGAAAAAAGCTATGTGCCTCAGGAATGGGACCAACGAGATGATTGCCTTGACCCGCTTGTGTGAAGGAAATCCTTATACAGTGAAAGCAAAGCGATCTTTTCATTGGATTCCCAATAAAAGTATTGACAGACGAAAAAGCCGGACGAACCATCTGTGTTCTTCCGGCCTATTTAGTATGTACAATTTTAAATTAATCGTGAATAGTAACTTCAAAAGTAATTTTTTGGTCAATCTAGTGCTCCATCCGGGCAGAAATTAGAGTTTATTACAGCCTGATTCACGCCATTGCTGCGTTAAAATTTCTAGTCGATGGAACCACATCGCCGTCGAAATTTTGCCTTGCACTGACGCGAATCAGACTGCACTAAACTCTAATTTCTGCCCAGATGGAGCACTAGCTTAAGAACTAATTTTTAATATAGTTACTAAAGCCATAATTAATGCCGTTAACATTGCCGAAAAGATGTAAGCGATATATTCAGTCAGATAAGGAAAAAGTAAAATCCAATAATTCCTTCTAATAAAATAAAAATAATAGCGTTTCTTTTAGCTTTTTTAGTTTTAATCTTTGATACAGGATGGTTTTTATGAACGATTGGTGCATAATGTACAGCTATAAAGAGAGAAAAACAAATTAATAACGCAGCTGACCAAGGATAGCTTACCATCCAAATAGGACTTATATATAAATTTACTATTGCTAAAAATGTTCCTAAAAATATACAGCGAGCATGCGTTGATGCATGAAATCCACCTAAATTAATGCGGATTAAAGTAAAGCTAATACACCAAATAAATAATTGTACAGATTTATGAGTAATAATTCCGCATAATAAAAGTAATATATCCGATATTAACTCATTTATGAAGCATTCTAGTCCATAAGCATAAATCTGCTGATTTTAGGTATTCCGCCATTTTGAGACAAATAATATGAAATATATTTAGCAAGTTTAGAAATCATATTTATCACCATTAGTTATTGTATCAATAAATCGTTGTTTAATTGTGTTTAAGTAATTTCTTCCTATAGGAAGGAGTTCTCCATTTGAAATAAGTATATCCTTTCTTGTGATTCGTTGTGCATGTTGTAAATTTACAATAAGAGTTCTGTGGCATTGGGCAAACTGTTCAGGTAAGTTTTCTAATACATTTTTTATTCCTTGATTTATATGAATAGTTTCTGTTAAAGTAATTATATTTGTACTATGTTTTTCACTAGAAAAGTATAATATATTATAATATAGTATTTTTGTGATAGAATTTTTAGTATATATAATAAAATTAGATGCAGCATGTTTATTTAAAACTTGTTGCATACAATACCTTATTTTATTGTATGGTATAGGTTTTACAAGATAATCAAGTGCATGTACGGAATAACCCTCGAAAACATATTCTTGAAAATTTGTAATAAAAACAAAATCGCCATTAAAATTTTTATTTCGAAGTGTTTTAGCGATCTCCATACCGTTGTTTCCATTGTCTAAAACGATATCAATAAATATAATATTATATTGACTGGGATTCATTGTCAAAAATTTGGCACCAGATAATACTACATCTATTTTTAGGAGGCACCCAGACTCTTTTTCCCATCTTCTTAAATATTCTAATAAATAGTCTATATAGTTAATTTCGTTTTCTAAAATACAGCACATTAAATTCATTTGAAATCTCCTTATAAATGGTTATCTATTCATAATGGTATTATAATTTTAATATAAAATGAATTATAATCAGGTTGTATTTGAATAAAACCATCTGCTTCTTTCACAATTTTTCTAATACGTTTCAGTCCTATTCCATGTCCGGTCTCATTTTTCGTACTTAATAACTTATGGTGAACATCATATTGATAAATACCATTAGAACTGTTTTTTTATTAAAATTTATTTCTATTCTGGTATGTCTTTCGATATTTGTATTTAACACATATTCTGTAAGTGCAAACGAAAACACGCATAGCAACTCTAAGTTGAGTAACATAAAAGAAAATTACATTGCAAATTCTTGTTTTTATCAAGTGACGAACAAAGATTATTTAGATTCTTTATCAGATGATGAAGTAATTGAAGTTTATCAAAATATTAAAATTACAAAAAAGTTGCTTGATCAAGATTTGGTGTTAGATATAAATAGAGTGTCATATAATGATATTTGTATAAATGAAACAGCAATAGAATCACCACAAAATGATAGTAGGGTTTTTGATACAGAAACCAGACTTTCATTAAGTTCCTCTTATAATAATGTAGTTGTAATTAAGAAAGCTACTACTAATACAGGGCCGTATGTAGGAACTTCTGTAAACTTGGCATATGTTTATCTTTCAAATAAAGGTATTAAAGATTTTGGATATTATAGCTGGGTTTATGAATATAAATTTGGAAATACTATTTCTGAAACAGTAGGTAATATGATAGCTGGTACGGCTGTTTGCTATATTCCTTCAACTACATTTGGGGCTATATTTACAATAATGACAGGGGCAGCAAGCCTTGGTAATATTATCATGACTAATAACTTTAGAACGTCATTAAATAATCTGTATGAGTCTGGTAAAAAAGCTGTAGTAACAATTACATCTACGAGTCAAAGTTGTTCTGAATGGTCAGGTAATTATTTTTATATTGAAAATGCAAGTCGCAATGGATTAGATATCTCATCTACATATAGGTGTTATAGGGATAAGTAATGGAAAAAAAGAAATATTCATTCAAAGGTGATATAGACTCATTTTCTATAATGTTAATAGATAGATTAAGAGAAAAGTTTGAAACATTTAATTATACTGATAAAACTTTTTATGATAACAAAATATATAAATGCCAAATTGATACTTATGAAATTTATTCATTATTAGAAAGAGGATATATTATCGTTAATATTTACTTGTATGAAAAAAAAGAATCAGATATTATTGAGATAAAAGTTTCTCTTTTTTCACCTACAGGAGGTTCATCTTTAAAGGTAAAAAAAATATTAACAGAAATTGAAAAGACTGTATCTAAATATATAAATGAGGTAAAATAAACTGTAAATGTAATATCAATTCGTTATTTACTTCAATTTATAACAAAAGAGCAAAGAGAGCTACACCTTGAAAGGACATTTGAGAGACACTTTTAGCGGAGATGAAATCTTCCCTTAGTCAGCTCAAGGTGTGGCTCCATACAAATCCTCAGCCCTGGTTCGCAGAGTATGGTTTTGGCAAGCTTTACAACACTGGATTTCTTTTTTCTTTCATTTAGAACATTTCTGGAATCTGATCTATAAGGCTGTGGGCAAGTTCTTTGTAACTTATGATGAACATTTCCTTTCTTAAATTATTCAGATTTTATGGTCGGGTTTATTTCGCGGACTTCTGCTTTGCCTCATTTTTAGTCAAAATTATGTACATAACTTTACGCAATATATCTATTGAATGTTACGTACATAACTTATATGATTTTTTTAGAATCAAACAAAAGAATTATATTGTAAAGCTTGCCAGAACCAGGATCTCAGTAAAATTTTGGAATGGTTTTCTGTTGACAGCCCGATGACGAATAACTTATAATAGAAAGGACAAATCGTTACATCGTTATACAAGATCAGGAGAAAGAGAGGTTGCATCAAAATGCTCAGAGTGGGTATGCTTACAAGCGGCGGCGACTGTCAGGCTTTGAATGCTGCAATGAGAGGCGTTGCAAAAGGATTAAGTTCAAATGTAGATGATTTGGAGATTTATGGATTTTTGGATGGCTACAAAGGTCTGATATACGGAAACTACCGTTTGCTTTCGTCATCAGATTTTTCCGGAATCCTGACAAAAGGCGGAACGATCTTGGGTTCTTCCCGTCAGCCGTTTAAGCTGATGCGGACACCGGATGAAAACGGCCTGGACAAAGTAGAAGCTATGAAGCAGAATTACTACAAATTGAACCTGGATTGTATCGTAATTCTCGGCGGGAACGGTACACAGAAGACGGCGAATCTGCTTCGCGAGGAAGGGTTAAATGTAATCCATTTGCCAAAAACGATTGACAATGATATCTTCGGTACAGATGTTACATTTGGTTTTCAGAGTGCAATTAATATCGCGACAGATGCGATTGACTGCATTCATACGACGGCAGCGTCACATAACCGTGTCTTTATTATTGAAGTCATGGGCCATAAGGTTGGCTGGCTGACTTTATATGCAGGATTGGCAGGCGGTGCGGATATTATTCTGCTGCCGGAGATCCCATATGATATTAAGAAGGTAGTCGGCGCTATTGAGCATCGGACAAAGGCTGGAAAGGGCTTTACGATTCTTGCGGTTGCAGAAGGCGCTATTTCCAAGGAAGATGCGAAGCTGTCCAAGAAGGAATATAAGAAGAAAATGGAAAAATCTCCGTATCCGTCTGTTTCTTATGAGATTGCGGCGAAGATCGGTGAAAAGCTGGGCAGCGAAGTACGTGTTACCGTGCCTGGACATACACAGCGCGGCGGCAGCCCGACGCCTTATGACCGTGTCCTTTGTACAAGGCTTGGCGCAGAGGGCGCAAAGGCAATTTTGGAAAAGGATTTCGGCCATATGATTGCGATGGTGAATAATGAGGTCAGACGTGTTCCGTTGGAGAATGTGGCTGGGAAATTAAAGACGGTTGATCCGAATGCACAGATTGTACGGGAAGCGAAGCTGACCGGGATCAGTTTCGGAGATTAGGAATTATTTTGCAGGGAAAGGTCTGCTGCGCATTTGCTGGGAATATCAGCGAATGTGCGGCAGTTTTTTATTTTTGCATATTCTGGTGTTATATGATAAAATGGAAAAACAGCACATTTTCAAATATGCTTGCTTGATCGTAAATTTCTTACGGTCCATTATTTTATGTTATCAGGAGGTCAGCGATTTTATGTCCTATACAGCGCTATACCGGAAATACCGGCCGCAGAATTTTACAGATGTTAAGGGCCAGGACGCGATTGTAACGACGATCCGCAACCAGATTAAAAACAAGCGTATCGGACATGCTTATCTGTTCTGCGGGACGAGGGGAACAGGCAAGACAACGATTGCAAAAATATTCGCAAAGGCAGTTAATTGTGAACATCCTTTGGATGGCAGCCCGTGCGGGGAATGTGCTTCCTGCCGGGCGATTGCTGCCGGAAATTCTATGAATGTCATAGAGATTGACGCCGCTTCTAATAACGGTGTCGATAATATCCGCGAAATCCGTGATGAAGTGTCTTATGCGCCTACCGAAGGGAATTATAAGGTATATATTATTGATGAAGTCCATATGCTTTCGATGGGGGCGTTTAATGCGCTGCTGAAAACACTGGAGGAGCCGCCTTCTTATGTTATTTTTATACTGGCAACGACAGAAGCGCATAAGATTCCGATTACAATCTTGTCAAGATGTCAAAGATATGATTTTCATCGTATTTCGACAGATGTTATCTCAGAAAGATTGCAGGAGCTGCTGGAACAGGAGCATGCCGAAGCGGAAGAAAAAGCGGTGCGCTATCTTGCGAAAGCGGCGGACGGGGCGATGCGTGATGCGCTTAGCCTGCTGGATCAGTGTATGGCATTTTATATGGGCCAGAAACTGACCTATGACCATGTGCTGGAAGTATTGGGAACGGTGGATACGGAACGGTTTTCCAAGGTATTCCGCGCGGTGACGGGGAATGATGTTGCTGCGGCGATGCGCCAGATGGAGGAGCTGGTTGCGCAGGGCAGGGATTTAAGCCAGTTTGTGAATGATTTTACGTGGTATCTGCGGAATCTGCTGCTGCTGCAAAGCGCGGAGGATATGGAGGATTTCCTGGACTTTTCCAGCGACCAGGTGGCTTTATTAAAAGAAGAATGTAAAATTGCGGACGGGGCGGAGCTGATGCGGTATATCCGGATTTTTTCTGAATTATCTAATCAGGTGCGTTTTTCGGCGCAAAAGAGGATTTTAATTGAAATTGCAATGATTAAGCTATGCCGCCCGCAGATGGAGGATGATTACAGCTCGGTCTTAGCGCGCCTGGCACAGCTGGAAAAAAAGATGGAAGAAGGCGTGTTCCAGCCGGCTGCATCTGCCGCGGCAGCAGCGGTGCCGGAGCCTGCTGCGGAAAAAGCAGCGCCCGAAAAGCCTGTGCTGCCAAAGGCGGTTGCGGAGGATATCCGCCAGGCGGCGGAAAACTGGAGCAGTATTGTTGCGCAGATGCCGCATGCTATCGCTATGTTTGTGCGGAAAGCGCGGCTGAGCGTGGGAGATGACGGTGTGCTTTTGATTGTGCTGGATGATCCGATTCTGAGCGAAATGCTCTCGCAAGAAGAACGGCTGCGGGAGATTACAGACAGTATTTCGCGCAGTATCGGGAAGGAAGTGCAGGTGCGGGTCAAATATAACGATACCGGGCAGTCCTTTGAGCAGTCTTATGTGGATCTGGAGCAGATCATCCATACCGAAATTGAATATGAAGACTTTTCGGAATAAATATGTATTTTTTATGAAAATCGCACCATATATTGTCAGAAGGCAGGATTTGCGTTAAAATCAATAGCAGTCAAAATAATAAATGGTAAGGAGGAGCAACGATTATGGCAAAAAGAGGAGGATTTCCGGGCGGCGGTATGCCGGGCAATATGGCAAATCTGATGAAGCAGGCGCAGAAGATGCAAAAGCAGATGGAGGATGCGACTAAGGAGCTGGAAGAAAAAGAGATGACAGCCAGCGCAGGCGGCGGGGTCGTGGAAGTGACGGTATCCGGCAAGCGGGAAGTGACGAAAATTAAAATCGATCCGGAAGCGGTGGATCCGGATGATGTGGAAATGCTGGAGGATCTGATTATGGCGGCTACGAACGAAGCGATCCGCAAGATCGATGAATATTCCCAGAATACGATGGGCAAGATCACCGGCGGACTTGGCGGCGGAATGGGGTTATTTTAGAGATGGATTATTACAGTGCGCAGATCAGCAGGCTGATTGAATCCCTTGCAGGGCTGCCGGGAATCGGCGTAAAATCTGCCCAGCGGATGGCGTTCCATATTCTGGATATGCCGGAAGCGGAAGTAGAGAAGCTCTCAAGCGCCATTTTGGAAGCGAAGCGCAAGGTCTGCTACTGCAGGCAGTGCTGTACGCTGACGGATGAGGAAATCTGCCCGATCTGCAAAAATCCGAAACGGGATCAGAGCGTAATTATGGTCGTGGAAAATCCGAGGGATCTGGCTGCATATGAAAAGACGGGCAAGTTTGAAGGCGTCTACCATGTCCTGCACGGCGCGATTTCTCCGATGCTTGGCATAGGGCCTGCAGATATCAGGCTCAAAGAGCTGATGCAGCGTCTCCAGGGCGATGTCAGCGAGGTCATCATCGCGACCAATTCCAGCCTGGAAGGAGAAACGACGGCTATGTATATCAGCAAGCTGATTAAGCCGACCGGCATCCGGGTAACCCGGATTGCCAGCGGCGTGCCGGTCGGCGGCGATCTGGAATATATTGATGAGGTGACTTTGCTGCGGGCGCTGGAAGGGCGTACGGAGCTGTAGTTAATTTTGTAATGCTGACAACAATAAATGTCAAAATCAGCCAGCCTGTTATGCTACATTGAACGCATACCTGAAAAAATGGAAAGAGGTGTGCGAATTGGCAGAACAAAAACAGAGGTCATCAGGGACACTACCAAAGAATATCCGTCAGATCGGGACCAGCACAGGGAGTACGAGGGTCTATCTGGAGGATTACGTATATACCTATTTACATACACAGGAAATACCGGAAACTTGGACAAACCGCGGGTTTATGCTGCTGGGCAGGCTGGAAAAGGGAAAAGACTACGCCAGATATTTTATCAGCGGTTTAATACGGGTCGGAGACGAATTTTTCAAAGACCACATCCTGGAATTTAACGATGATACGTGGACTTATATCTACAAAGAGATGAAGGCTTATTATGACAATCTGGAGATTGTCGGCTGGGGCCAGGACGTCAGCAGCGCAAACGCAGCGATTTCCGCGGAACTGGAACGCAATCACAAGCAGAATTTTAATATTCAGAAAAATGTCCTGTTTTTGCTGGATCAGGTGGAAAACGAAGAAGCATTTTACATATTTGAGAAAAATATCCTGCAGCGCCGGGAGGGTTATTACGTCTATTATGAGAAAAACCCGCAGATGCAGGAATATATGATTGATAAAAACAAGAACCGCGAGCTGGATATCTCACCGGAGGAGATCAAAGAACCGCTCGTCCAAAGCTATCGGGAGACATTGCTGGAAAAAAAGGCCCAGCTGTCCGAGCGCAAGTGGAACGGCGTCTTATATACAACCAGCCTGCTGCTGGTGCTGTCGGTCTGCGTGCTTGGCGTAAGCACCGTGAACAATGTGGAGAAAATGCAGGATCTGGAATCCGCTATGAACCAGATTTCGGGAAAAGGCGGACAGGCCGGCATCAAATCCTCAGACGTTCCGGCAATGAGCGCGAATGTGCAGGACGGGGACGATTCGGATCTGAACGAGGCGGGCAGCGCAGACGGCGGGCAGGATAAAAAAAATGGGGACGGCAAAAGCAGTTCAGATGGAAATACAAAGGCTGACGGGAAAACAGGCTCTGGCAGCGACGGAAAAGGAACAGGCTCCGGCAGCGATGGAAAAGAGACAGGCTCTGATAGTGATGGAAAAGAGACAGGCTCTGATAGCGATGGAAAAGAAACAGGCTCCGGCAGCGGCGCAAAAGGAACGGATTCCGGCAGTAGCGGACAGGGTTCTGGGGATGGCAATAACCGGACAGGCTCTGATAGCGGCTCAAAAGAGACAGAAGCTTCAGAAGAACCGCTGGAAGATACTTCTGCCAGCGGAGGAAACGCATCCGTAGCAGATACATCCGAAAATGGCAGCAGCAAGCCATCCGCAAACAAGCATAAGAAGGATACCTCATCCGATGACGCAGACGAGGATCAGGTTTCTTCCGACAGCCTGGAGACCACTGCATTAACGGAGGCCCAAACCAGCCTGCTGCAGGGCTATTACATCGTAAAAGAGGGCGACAGCCTGGTCGGGATCAGCAAAAAGCTCTACGGGACGGCGTCAAAAGCCCGTAAAATATGTACGTTAAACGGAATTGAAGATATGGACATGATCTATGCCGGGCAGAGGCTGGAGCTGCCCTGAAATACCCAGGATGGATACAGGAGAGGACTATGGCAAAAAGCGGAAAAACTACATTACGTGCCCTTCCGGCGCAAAGCGCAGAAGAGTTATCCGGATTAAATCAGAAAATCAGGATACACAGGATCAAGATTCTTATCCTGATTCTGATGCTTGCCGGAGCAGCAATCGGATTGCTTTTTGCCGTATTGATCTACTTTGAGACAAAGGTCTATACGGATTATGAAGTTATCGAGCAAATCGAACGCAGGGAAACATCTGCGGCGGAGTATGAAGAGTTCCAGGGCAATGTGCTGCAGTATACGCAGGATGGGGCCGTCTATTCCAGCATCAGCGGCGAGGTATTCTGGAACCAGCCGTATGAGATGGAATCGCCGCGCATAGCGGTCTGTGAGGATTATCTTGCCATTTATGAGCAGGGGGGCAACCGGATTTATATTATGAATACAGCCGGACAGCAGGGGACGATCCAGACGACCATTCCGGTCCAGCGGGTCAGCATCGCCCGTCAGGGGAAGGTCGCTGTGCTGATGGAAGACTCCCAGACAAGCTATATCCATATGTACGATAAAGACGGCAAACAGCTCTCAGGCGGCGAGCTGCATATCGAAAACAGCGGCTATCCGCTGGATCTGGCGCTGTCCAGGGACGCGTTAAAGCTGGCAGTCAGTATGCTGGATATCCACGAAGCGAATGTAAAGTCTACGGTCGTATTTTACAATTACGGAACCGTAGGGCAAAATGAAATCGACAACATCGTAGGCTCGTATTCTTACAATAACATGATTATACCAAGCATCCGGTTTGTCACCAATGACAGGCTGATTGCGTTTGGAGATGAAAAAGTACTTCTCTTTGAAGGAAAACAAAAGCCTGCTGTTATGAAAGAAATCAAATGCAGCAAAAATATCCGCAGCGTCTATTATGATGAAGAATATTTCGGGCTGGTCTTTGATGACGCGGAATCCGCAAAAGGCTATGTGACAAAGGTCTACAATATGAAAGGCAGGCAGGTACTGGAGCAGAAATTTGACCTGGATTATACGGACATTGATTTTCTGCAGAACGGGTTTTTGTGTATCCGGAATGAAAAAAGCGTGCAGCTATATACGATGAGAGGCAGCAAGCGGTTCGAGTATACGTTTGACCGCAGCATTTATGATGTGATCTCCGGAAGCGGCCAGCTGGATTATTGGCTGATCTTAAACGGAGAGACAGACAGGATTAAATTAAAGGACAAATTATAAAATGAACTGGTTATATATTCTGGTTATGGGCTATATTATCTTATCTGCCCTGAGAGGTTATCATAAAGGATTTTTGCAGGTGGTCTATGCAGCGGCGGCATGGATCCTTGCGGTTTTATTTATTGCAGTAACCGCCCCGATGGTACGCAATGTGCTCCTGGAGGCAACGCCGCTGGAACATCAGATTGAAACAGGCTGCGAAAAGCTGGTGCGCAGGCAGGTGGAACGAAAACTGGAGGACGGTTCCTGGATGGAGCTGGCAGAGCTGCCCTGGGCGGCAATACCGAAAACGCTCAAAAAGGAGCTGAACCAGGCAGCGAAGTCCGCGGTTCCGGGGATTTTGGAATCACAGCGGATTTACCAGAAAATGGCCCGTGCGGCTGCCCAGTTTTGTATGGGGATGATTGCATTTTTGATTTCATTTCTGGTGATTGCGGTTATTTTATTTCTGGTTGGGCGTAAGCTGAATCTGTTTTCCAAAAAGCCGGGCATTCATCTTGTAAATATGATTTTTGGATTTCTTGCGGGGGCGGCGAAGGCGTTACTTGTAATCTGGGTTGTTTTTTTGCTGATTGACGCGACGAAGATACTGCCGGCGAGTGCGGCGCTGCTGCGGCTTATTGAGGAAAATGATGTGCTGCGGGGGCTGCATGAAAACAACCGGGTGCTGGAGCTGCTTAAAATTTTAAAATTGGTGAAATTTTGATGCCGGGCGGCAGAATTGACACTGCGCTACATTATTGGGCTTACCGAAAGATTTCGGTTAGTTAGGGGGATGTGGCTAACCAGAATCTTTCGGGAACCCCAAAAACGCAACACAATGTCAAAAATGTTTCCTTTCTGTTTCATCCAGTTTAGGATAGGGATTCACTGTCAGCGAATCCCTATCCTTTAGTATTTTATAGCTGTATATCTTATTTTTTCGTCTTGATCTTTTTAACGTTGCTCCACGCGCCGTAGAATTTCTCTCCGTCGGATTTCTGAAATGCCCGGACTCTTACATAATAGGTCTTCCCTTTTTTCAGGCCGGAGATTGTCTTGGAATCTGTAAATACGCCTGCGGATTTGCGTTTTGTCTGGGCAGAAGCGAAGTTTTTGCTGGTAGAATAGGCGATTTGATAGCCGTCGCCGTACGGATACCAGGTCCACGCTGCTTTGATCTTGCCTTTTCCGGTATTTTTTACGCTTTTGAGCTTGATCTTTTGCACAGAGACAGGTTCTGGATCTTCGGGTTCCTCATAATCAGTGTCCACGGTAAAGTCCGTATTGGAGCTGCCGTTATTGCCGTTGCCGTTCTGGCTGCCGTTGCCGGAGGTTGTCCCGCTGCCGGAGGTGCCGTTAGTTGTGCTGCCGCCTGGATTGGTCGCAGCCCCAGGGCTGTAAGTCCAGTGCGCATAGGCCGGCGTTGCGGAGCGGATCACCGTATCGGTTGTAATGCGGGTGCCGCTGTATGCCTCGGTATACCATCCGTCAAAGGTATAGTCCTGCCGGTAAGCGCTTGGAAGCGTTGGCAGTTTTTGATTTACGGTCAGTATAGATTCCTGTCCGGTCAGTGTCCCTCCGTTTGCGAAAAACGTAACCGTATACTCCGCAGCTTTGGAGGTGGTAAAAGAACCGATGCCGGATTCCATCCTTCTTGTATCCGGATAATAAAATACCTTATAATAATAAGTAGTCCCCGGCGTTAAGCCTGTCAGGGTCGTTACGAGTGCGGATGTAACGGCGAACTGGCTCAACAGCCTTGATTCCTGCAGGTTGGAGGTGGATGTGCCGTAGGCGACGCCCCAGTTGGTTACCTGGCTGCTCGGGATAATGGCCGTAATAGTCGCGGTTGTATCCGTAACGTCTGAAATGATAAAATCGCGGAAGCCGGTATTCACACTGTTCCATTGTGCATAGATCTCTGTATTTGCGTAAAAGACTGTGCTCGTTGTAACCATCGTGCCTCCGGACGGCTGCGTATACCAGCCGCTGAACGAATAACCGTCCCTGGTTGGTGTCGGAAGCCAGCTGAGCCTTTGGCCAACGGTTGTCTGGATATTGTTCTCCCGTAAAATACCGTTTGCCGGGTTAAAATAAATCGTATATTCCCCCTGCGTATAATTCGGATAGTATCCGGTATTCGGCCAGTATCCGGTACCCGGCCAGTAATTGGAATTGCTGCTGACAGCGACCTCACAAGTGATGGTTGCCCCGTTCCAGGAAGCGGAAACAGAAGCCCTGCCTGCTGCATTCGCGCGGATATATCCGTCAGAGGTAATATCTGCAATATTCGCATTGGAGGTAATCCATTGCAGCGCGGCAGCCTGTGAATTTCCCTGCAGATTGATCGGGCAGGCAGCATGCGACGGATAGTGGTCTTTCAATTGAGCCGTTATATTCGGCTGCGGAAGCTTAGCTGTCTCACCCGGCTTTAAGGTAATTGTCTGAATGCCGGATGAAAGGGAAACATTCGAAATATTAGAAGAAAGCACATCGACGGACACGGTTTCCCGGTTATCTTTCGCAGTTGTCTGAGAAGTATTTGGAGAAGGCACCTGTGCAAATTCCTGTACCCAGTAATGTGTTCCGTTATAAACGACATGGCCGATGCCGACTACATTATAATCGTTGGATAGCATATTGCGCCTGTGCCCCTGGCCCGCATAATTTTCCCTTGTCTCCTGCCAGGATTCAAACACAGCCGAAGCCGACGACTGTCCGGCAGCGATATTTTCCCCATTGTTATGGTTCAGGAAATTACTGCTATAGGCCGTAGCATAATCCTGTCCGTTTGGCCTGGTATGGCTGAAAGACAGGGCGATTTCCGCCGCGCGCTGCATAGCGGTCTGTTCCAGGCGGTAATCATACTGCAGTTCAGACAATTTCTGATCCTGCTGCGTATTAAAAGTAGTTTTATTCACATTGTCCTCCTGCCAGAACCAGGCATCTGTCGGGCTGGTACGGAAGGAATTTATCATCTGCAGCATTTTTCTCGCTTCGGTCTGGCCGTATTGCAGGTCAATGCCGACAGTAGTCGTGCCGGACGCGGATGCTTGTACTGTTTGCGGAGAGATGCATAGGCAAAGCAGCAGCGCGCAAAACAGCATACTGGTGTAATGTAACAATTTTTTCATGGCATGTACCTCACTTTCATCTTTAATATATAAAAAGATTAGCACAAATGGGGCTGAGAATCAATCTTCATTTGTTATAATTCACGTCCCTGCCAAAACGGCTTGCGGCCAGCGAATCTAAAATGCAATCCTGCCGCTTGTAAAACGCTTCCCGTACCGCTATAATAAAACCAGAACATGCAAAATCGTAAAAATCTGCGGGAAAAAGGCTGGTGCGGCATATGGAGCTTAAGAGGATCAAAGTATTTTTAGTGGAAGATGAAATTGTAATCCGCCAGGGAATTAAAAAGAATATCAACTGGCAGCAGGAAGGGTTTGCGTTTGTCGGGGAGGCCAGCGACGGGGAGCTGGCGTATCCTTTGATCTGCAATACGAGGCCGGATATTTTGATTACGGATATCAAGATGCCTTTTATGGACGGGCTGGAGCTGAGCCGTCTGGTAAAGAAGGAGCTGCCGGATATTAAGATCCTGGTGCTCAGCGGCTACAATGAATTTGAATATGCAAAAGAAGCAATTAATATCGGCATTACGGATTATCTGCTGAAACCGATCACCGGGGCGAAGCTGCTGGAGGTTGTCAAAAAGATCGCAAAGACGATCGAAGAGGAATGGCGGCAGAAGCAGTTTTTGCTTGCTTATCAGAAGGAACAGGCAGAAAATGGGCAGCTGGCAAAGCAAAAGCTGTTCGGCAGGCTTGTGTTGGGCAAGGACCCGGTTTCCGCGCTGTTGGAGGAGGGGCGGGAAATCGGTATGGAGCTGGCGGCGACGCAGTATAATATTGTGCTGTTCCAGGTGTTTACCGGGGAAGAGGCGGAGATTTATTCGGATGAGCTGAACCGGATTACAGCGGAGATGGAAGCCCTGGCGGAGAAGCTGCAGCGGGTGATTATGATTGACCGGGGAGGGCTGGAAGGGTTTGCGTTTTTGCTGAAAGGGACGGACGAGGGCGGCATTGACGAGCTGCTGGAGGAGTTTTTGAAACAGCTGGAAAGGATGATGGCCGGCTATCCGCAGGTGGAGTATTTCGGCGGCGTGGGGGTAACGGTGGAACGCCTCAGCGAGCTGAAAGTCTGCTTTGCCAAAGCGGGCCATGCCTTTGCCTACCGGTATTTGTGGGAGCGCAACCAGATTGTAACGGAAGAAGCGGGAAACGAGCCGAAAATGGTGGACGGCGAGCTGAGCCTGGGCGCGCTGAATGTCAGCAATTTAAAGCGGAATGTGGTGGAGCGTTTTCTTGCGACCGGGCTGTCGGAGGAAGTGGCGGACTTTGTGGACGGGTATTTTCACAGCCTGGGGGAGCAAAATATGCAGTCGATGCTGTTTCGGCAGTATATTACGATGGATGCTTATATTACGGCGGCGGGTATGGTGGAAAAACTGGGCTATGATGCTGCTGTGATTGTGGAGGAGTGCGGGGATTTTAACTCGATGGCGGATGTTTTCGGATCGGCGGGACAGTCGGTTGCTTATTTAAAGCATGTGCTGGGGACGGCGATCCGTTTCAGGGACGCGGTGTCGCGGAAAAAATATGCGCAGCTGCTGGAGGATGCCAGGGAATATATCAGGGAAAATTACAGGAATGAGGATATCTCCCTGAATACGGTGGCGGCCAGCGTGAACTTAAGCCCGAACCATTTCAGCACGATTTTCAGCCAGGAAACGGGCCGGACATTTGTGGAATACTTAACCTGGGTGCGGATGGATAAGGCAAAGGAGCTGCTGCGCAACACGACGATGAAGACGGCGGAAATCGCTTTTGCAGTGGGCTACCGGGATGCCCATTATTTTAGCTATCTTTTTAAAAAGACACAGGAGTGTACTCCGCGGGAGTACCGTACCAGATAAGGCTGACGCTTTATCCGGACAAAAAGCAGCGTTTTGTGCGGCCTGCATGCTGTCCGGAGGAAGC
Organism: uncultured Eubacterium sp.; assembly: GCA_947564835.1. Taxonomy (GTDB): domain Bacteria; phylum Bacillota; class Clostridia; order Lachnospirales; family Lachnospiraceae; genus Eubacterium_J. Next base: position 20,643 of record CANOET010000015.1, read on the forward strand.
GCCGGGAGATCGGAAAGGAAATTATGAAAAGACAAACTTCCATGAAAAACCGGCTTTATTTGCTGCTCAGTGTCTGTCTGATACCGTCTGTCTGCATGGTTGTGTATCTGCTGGTGCGGGTGAATGGTTTTTCACAGCGTTATGACTCGATTGTTAAAAATATTACGCGCGCTAATACGTATAATATTGTATTCAAGGAAGATATGGATTACCTGATGTACATTATTGTGGTAAATTCGGAGCGGGCGGAAGAGCTGGTGGATACGGGCAAGCCCCAGGCGATGATTGACGAAGCGATGGATGATTTTTATAAGCTGTATGAAGCGGCGGATTCGGACAGCGCCAGGGAGAGCTTAAAGCGGATTATCAAAAGTCTGAATATCCTCGGGGACAGGGTGCAGGAAATCAAGGAGGCGGCGCTTGTCAGCGGTTCCTATGATGAAAATATGAACCGGCTGGATTTGAATGTGCGTGTGCTGACAGACCTGATCCAGGAGCAGATCCAGAAATATATCTATGACCAGGCAAGCTATCTGGAAAAGCTGCGCGTCAGCATCCGCAAGGATGTAGAGCAAACCGTCTTTTTTCTGAGTATCGGCGTGGCGGGGATCTTTGCTGTGGCGTTCGGGGTAAGCGGTAAGATTATCAGCAGCATTACAACGCCGATCCAGAGACTGTGCGAGGTCGCCAAACAGGCCGGGCAGGGCAATTTTCTCGTGCGTATGGAAGAAACAGGCACTTATGAGCTGGCCGTGTTAAAGGAAAGCTTTAACCGGATGGTGGAGGAGCTTGGAAAGCTGGTGGAGGATATCCGGGTAGAGCAGCGGAACTTAAGGGCGGCGGAGCTGCAATTGCTGCAGGAGCAGATTAACCCGCATTTTTTGTATAATACGCTGGATACGATTATCTGGCTGGCGGAATCGGGGGATACAGAGCAGGTAGTCAATATGGTGACGTCTTTGTCGGATTTTTTCCGTACGGCCCTGAGCAAAGGGAACGATTTTATTCTGGTGCATGAGGAAAAACGCCATATTCAGAGCTATTTGGAGATACAGCAGTTCCGTTATCAGGATATTCTGGAATATGAGATCTGTTTTGACGAAGAGGTGTATCAGTATCAGATTTTAAAACTGACCCTGCAGCCTTTGGTGGAAAATGCATTGTACCATGGGATAAAAAATAAAAGGGGCCGCGGGCATATTCAGGTGCTGGCAGAGAAGGAAGGGGACGAGTTGGTCTTTCAGGTAAGGGATGACGGGATCGGCATGACGCCGGAGCGGCTGGAGGAAGTGCGCAGGCTGATCAGCGGGGAGCGGACAAGAGACGGGGAGTCTTCAGGCTTTGGCTTGTTTAACATTAACCAGCGGATCTGCCTGCATTATGGACAGGAATACGGACTTGCGGTGGAAAGCACCTACCGGAAAGGGACGCAGATGAGTATCCGGATCCCATGCGTAAAAAAATAAACATTTTTCGTAAAAAAACATACTTTATTCATGATTTGTTCAAAATTTGATAAAAAAACGTACAAAATTCCAAGATATCTCCGTATCCGTTTTTGTGCAGAAACGCTATAATACCTTTATCAGCTAAGAGGTTTCTTAGTAAAATATCATAAAGATACGGAGGGTTTAAGTATGAAACGGAAAATGGCAAGTCTTATGGTATGTGCGGCAATGACAGCGGCTTTACTGGCAGGGTGCGGAAGCAGCGGCGAACCGGCCAGCAGCAATGCTGACAATCAGGACGCGGCAGGCGCGGATGATGCGGCGGGCGGAGACGACGCGGCAGGCGGAGATGATGCGGCGGGCGGAGACGATGCGGCAGGCGGTGGAGAGAGCGGTGAAAAGATTACGATCGGCTTTGCACAGGTAGGGCATGAGTCTGACTGGCGGACGGCATCTACAAAATCGTGCCAGGATGTTTTTTCAGCAGAAAACGGATATGACCTGCAGTTTGTAGACTGTGATAATGATTCAGCTGCGCAGATTGAAGCGATCCGCGGATTTATCCAACAGGCAGTGGACTATATTATCGTAGACCCGATTGTATCCAAAGGATGGGATACGGTACTGACAGAGTGCGAGGACGCAGGGATTCCGGTGATTGTCATCGACCGTACGATTGATGATTCAGACAAATATGTGTCCTGGGTAGGCTCCAACTTTAAGACAGAGGGCCTTGCGGCAGGCGAGTGGCTGAAAGCGTATGCAGAGGCAAAAGGCATTTCCGAGATCAACGCACTGGTCATTGAAGGCTCTACAGGCGCATCTGCGACACTCGGACGTACGGAAGGGTTCCAGGAAATCGCAGAAGCAAACGGATGGAAAATCGTGGATTCCCAGTCCGGCGACTTTACCGAAGCAGGCGGGCAGGAAGTGATGGAATCTTATATCAAATCCTATGAAGGCCAGTTTAATGTTGTGATCTGCCAAAATGATAATGAGGCGTTCGGCGCTATGACCGCTATGAAAAATGCAGGTATCGAATACGGCGTAGGCAAGGATGTGATCCTCGTATCGTTTGATGCATGTACCGCAGGGCTGGAAAAAGTAATGAGCGGCGATATCAACGCAGACTTTGAGTGCAACCCGCTGGCAGCGCCGGATGTGGAAAAAGTCATCAAACAGCTGCAGGCAGGAGAGACGCCGGAAAAAGAAGTATATATGACAGAGCACTGGTATGTCAATGAGGATATCCTTTCCTCCATTACCGTAAACGGCGAGGAGCAGGAGCTTACGGTTGTGACGCAAGAAATTGTGGACGCGCAGTATTAATCAGAACTCCGCAGACGGAATAAGGCACTGCCGCACCAGGCGGCGTGCAGACAGTGCCTGGGTTCGCTGGGTAATTTCGAAGGGGAGGCTTAAGAGTCTCCCCTTCTTCATGGAAAGGATGGCAGTATGGATAAAGACGTAGTATTAACGATGCGGGGGATTACCATGACATTTCCAGGGGTAAAAGCGCTTGACGGTGTGGACTTTACGCTGCGTAAGGGCGAAATCCATGCGCTAATGGGCGAAAACGGCGCGGGAAAATCGACCCTGATCAAATGCCTGACCGGAATTAACGCGTTTCAGGCAGGCGAAATCCGTGTAGACGGCATCGACGGGCCGGTGGTCAATCATTCTACCCTGGATGCGCAGAAGAAAGGGATCTCAACCGTTTACCAGGAGGTCAATCTCTGCGGTAACTTAAGCGTGGCGGAAAACCTGTTTATCGGCAGGGAACCGCGCACAAAATTTGGAACGATTGACTGGAAAACAATGATCAAGAAATCCCAGAAGATTATGAAGGATCTGGATATGCCGGTCGATGTCAGCCAGAACCTGGAAGAATATTCCTTGGCGCTGCAGCAGATGATCGCGATTGCCAGGGCTGTAGATATGGACTGTAAAGTGCTGATCCTGGATGAACCGACTTCATCCCTGGATGACAACGAGGTAGAAAAGCTGTTCCGGCTGATGACCTCGCTGCGGGACAAAGGCGTGGGGATCGTATTTGTCACGCATTTCCTGGAACAGGTATACGCGGTCTGCGACCGGATTACAGTATTAAGGAACGGCACGCTGGTCGGAGAGTATCCGGTTGCCGAGCTGCCGAGAGTCAAGCTGGTAGCGGCTATGATGGGCAAAGATTTTGACGATATGGCGGCCATTAAGTCGGAGGAAGCGGTGGATTTCAGCCATGCGGAAGTATTTATTGAAGCAAAGGGGCTGAGCCATAAAGGGACCATCAAGCCGTTCAGCCTGACGATTCATAAAGGGGAGGTCGTAGGCTTAACCGGGCTGTTAGGCTCCGGGCGCAGTGAGCTGGCCAGGGTGATTTACGGTGTGGACAGAAACCAGACCGGCACATTAAAGGTAAACGGCAAAGAAGTAACGATCAAGGCCCCGATTGATGCGATGAACCTGGGCATGGGCCTGCTGCCGGACGACAGGAAAGCGGAAGGCATTATCGGCGACCTGTCTGTCCGGGAAAATCTGATTCTGGCCCTGCAGGCAAAGCGCGGGATGTTCCGCCTGATTCCGATGAAGGAGCAGATCGCGCTGACAGACGAATATATTAAGGTGCTTCAGGTAAAGACAGCAAGCAGGGAGACGCTTATCAAGCAGCTGTCCGGCGGCAACCAGCAGAAGGTGATTCTGGGTAGGTGGCTGGCGACGAATCCGGATTTTCTGATTCTGGATGAGCCGACCCGCGGGATTGACGTCGGGACGAAGACGGAGATCCAAAAGCTGGTGCTCAAGCTGGCCGGGGAAGGAAAGAGCCTGATCTTTATTTCCTCTGAAATCGAAGAAATGCTTCGGACCTGTTCCAAGATGGGCGTATTAAGGGACGGGGAAAAGGTAGGGGAGATTACGGAAAACCTTACCCAGGAAACCGTTATGAAAGCAATCGCAGGAGGTGGTTCGAATGAGTAAAATAAAAAAAATCACGGGGATGCAGTTGTTTCTTCCGATCTTCTGCATGCTGCTGGTTATGCTGATTAACGTGATCTACGATGTGGCGAACGGCAATTTCGCGTTTAACTTTTTTACCGTTTCCCTGCGTAACGGTGTGCTGTATGGCCGCCTGATCGATATTTTGAACCGGGGAAGCGAGATTGCGATTCTGGCGATCGGTATGACGCTTGTCGTATCTGCTTCCGCGGGTACCGATATTTCTGTAGGCTCCGTCATGTCGCTGTCCGCGTCATTTTGCTGTATGCTACTGGCAGGCTACGGGGTAGCTTCTGCAAATGAGCTGGCAATGCCGCTGGCTGTCGGCGTCATCGGGGGTATTTTGATGGGATGCCTGTGCGGTGCGTTCAACGGTTTTTTAGTGGCGTATCTGAATGTGCAGCCTATGGTGGCGACGCTGATTTTATTTTCTGCCGCAAGGGCGATCGGCCTGCTGCTGTGCAACAACCTGATTGTGTATGTCAGGAACGATGCGTTTGGCTTCTTCGGAAGCTTCCTCGGGCCGATTCCGACACCGATTGTAATTGCGGCGCTTTGTATCCTGATCATATCCCTGCTGCTGCGGTACACAGCATTGGGGCTGTATATCCAAAGTGTCGGCATTAACAAAAAAGCTTCCAGGATTGCGGGGTTAAATTCAGCCAGGATTATTTTCCTGTGTTATGTTGTCTGCGGCCTGTGCGCAGGAATTGCAGGAATCGTAGCTTCTTCCAGAATTACCTCGGCAGATTCGAACAACATCGGGCTGAACTTTGAGCTGGATGCCATTTTGGCGGTTGCTTTGGGCGGAAACAGCCTGGGCGGCGGCAAATTCCGTCTGGCAGGCTCCATGATCGGGGCGTATACGATTCAGGCAATTACGACGACTTTGTATGCACTCGGGGTATCCACCGAACAGGCGCCAGTCTATAAGGCAATCGTTGTCATTGTCATCGTAACGATTCAGGCCCCTCCGTTCAAGGCATTTATGAAGCGCCTGTCCGGGAAGCGGGAGTTGGCGAAAGGAGGCGCTGCGGCATGAAAAACAAAAAACTAAACAGCAATACACTGCTGTTAATTATTACGATCGTATTATTTGTGCTGATGTATGCAGCGGGCTGTATCGTATACAGCAGCAAAGGATTCGGACATTTGCAGACATTTTTGAATCTGTTAATCAACAATGCCGGGCTGTTATGCGTAGCCTGCGGCATGACCTGTGTGATGCTGACCGGGGGGATTGATATTTCCGTAGGCTCCCTGATTGCCCTGGACTGCATGTTTTTAGCAGTCGGCATGGAGCAGTGGGGGATGAGCGGCCCGGTGCTGTGCGTGCTTGTACTTGTTATCGGCATTTTATTCGGGACCGTGCAGGGATTCTGCGTGGGATATTTGAAAATCCAGCCGTTTATCGTAACGATGGCCGGCATGTTCTTCGGCCGGGGCATGACGGCAGTGATCTCGACCGACCAGGTGTCCATCAGCAACGAATGGTTTGTGAAGCTGGCCAATATGAAGCTGCAGATCCCGTTCGGCGGGTATACGAATCCGAAAGGCATTTACCAGGTGCCGTTTGTGCGGCTGACGGTCGTGGTTGCCCTGCTTGTACTTGCGGTGATTTTCCTGATGCTACGGTATACAAAGTTCGGGCGGAGCCTTTATGCAGTCGGCGGCAATGAGCAGTCGGCCGTAATGATGGGGTTAAACGTACCGATGACAAAGCTGAAAGCGTATGTACTGTCTTCGTTCCTCTGTTCGATCGGCGGCATCTGCTTCTGCCTGAATACCATGTCGGGCAACGTACAGCAGGCGACTGGCCTGGAGATGGATGCGATTGCGTCATCCGTAATCGGCGGCACGCTTCTGACAGGCGGCGTGGGCAACGTAATCGGATCGTTCTTCGGGGTATTAATCAACGGTACGATCTCGACACTGGTAAAGACAAACGGCAAGCTGTTAAGCTCATGGTCAAGCATTGCGGTAGCAGCCCTGTTATGCTTCTTTATCGTATTACAGAGCGTATTTGCAAAAATCAAAGAAAAGAAATAACCGGATATCCGACGGAAGGAGGGGGATGAAATATGAGGAAACGAATATGCCTGCTTGGCGGTATCCTGCTGCTGCTTTGCGGCTGCAGCGGGAAGGGAACCGACAGCTCCGCTGTTTCAGACCCCGCCGGGGAGAGCAAAAATCTAATCGTAGTAGGGCTGTCCCAGGTCGGTTCCGAGTCGGATTGGAGGCTTGCCAACACCCGGTCGTATAAGGAAACATTTACGGAGGAGAACGGCTATTACCTGCTGTTTGAAGATGCGCAGCAAAAACAGGAAAACCAGGTCAAGGCTGTCCGTAACTTTATCCTTCAGGAAGTGGATTATATTGTTCTGGACGCCATTGCGGAGACAGGATGGGACGCGGTGCTTTCGGAGGCAAAGGAAGCAGGGATTCCGGTCATCCTGTCAGACCGTTCTGTACAAGTGGAGGATGACGGATTATATACATGCTGGATAGGCAGTGATTTCAAAGCACAGGGAAGAAACGCGGCGAAATGGCTGGCAGGCTATCTGGAAAGAAAAAACCGCGCCGATGAGCAAATCCGTATCGTAACACTGGAAGGAACCCCGGGCTCCACCGCCCAGATCGGCCGGACGGAAGGCTTTTTACAGATATTAGAGAAACACAAAAACTGGACCATGCTGGAGCAGCAGTCAGGTGAATTTGTCCAGGCAAAGGCACACGAAGTGATGGAACAGTTTCTGCGCACATATTCAGATATTGACGTAGTCGTGTGCCAGAATGACAATATGGCATTCGGCGCCATAGACGCCATGAAAGAAGCAGGCCGCAGCTATGGAAAAGAAGGCGGCATGATCGTGATCTCCTTTGACGCGACCGAAGCAGCGCTGGAAGCGGTGAAAAAGGGGGAAATCAATGCAGACTTTGCATGTAACCCATTGCTCGGGCCTTTGGTAGACCAAACCATTAAAAAGCTGGAGCAAGGAGAAGAAGTAGAAAAAATTCAATATGTAGAAGAGACATATTACGATTAGTAGAAAAAATTCAATATGTAGAAGAGACATATTACGATTAGGAGGTTCACTATGATACAGACAAAAAACTATCAATTCTGGTTCTGCACAGGATCACAGGATCTGTACGGGGATGCATGCCTTGAGAAAGTAGCGCAGCATTCCAGGCAGATGGTGGAAGAGCTGAACAAGACAGGCATCCTGCCATATGAGCTGGTATGGAAGCCAACCCTGATCACCAATGAGCTGATCCGCAAGACCTTCAATGAAGCAAACGCAGACGAAAACTGCGCCGGAGTCATTACATGGATGCACACCTTCTCCCCTGCAAAATCCTGGATCTTAGGGCTGCAGGAATACCGCAAGCCGCTGATGCACTTCCATACCCAGTTTAACGAAGAGATTCCCTATGACACCATCGACATGGACTTTATGAATGAAAACCAATCCGCCCACGGGGACAGGGAATACGGACATATTGTCAGCCGCATGCGGATCGAGCGGAAGGTTGTCGTCGGACACTGGTCTGATCCGGCAGTCGCGGCAAAAATCGCCTCCTGGATGCGCACAGCCGTAGGCATTATGGAAAGCAGCCATATCCGTGTCATGCGCGTAGCAGACAATATGCGCAATGTCGCCGTAACTGAAGGCGATAAGGTAGAAGCACAGATTAAATTCGGCTGGGAAGTAGACGCTTATCCAGTCAATGAAATAGCACAGGCAGTCGAGGCAGTATCTGAGGCAGATACAAACGCACTGACAGACGAATATTACAGCAGGTACGAGATCCTCTTAGAAGGCAGGGAACCGCAGGAATTTCGCAGGCACGTAGCAGTCCAGGCACAGATCGAGCTTGGATTCGAGCGGTTTTTGGAAGAAAAAAACTATCAGGCCATCGTGACCCACTTCGGAGACCTGGGGGCATTAAAACAGCTGCCGGGACTGGCGATCCAAAGGCTGATGGAAAAAGGGTATGGCTTCGGCGCAGAGGGCGACTGGAAGACCGCCGCCATGGTGTACCTGATGAAGACCATGACAGCAGGGATGAAAGACGCAAAGGGGACATCCATGCTGGAAGATTATACATATAACCTGGTAAAAGGCAAAGAAGGGATCTTAGAAGCCCACATGCTGGAAATCTGCCCATCCATCGCAGATGGCCCGATCAGCATCAAATGCCAGCCATTGTCCATGGGCGGCAGAGAAGATCCTGCAAGGCTCGTATTCACATCCAAAGAGGGGGCAGGAATCGCAGTTTCATTGATCGACCTGGGGAACCGTTTCCGGCTGATTATTAACAATGTAGACTGCAAAAAGAATGAAAAGGCAATGCCGAAGCTGCCGGTAGCTACGAATTTCTGGGTGCCGCAGCCGGATATGTATACGGGGGCGGAAGCCTGGATTCTGGCAGGAGGTGCGCATCATACGGCGTTTTCTTATGATCTTACGGCAGAACAGATGGGAGACTGGGCTGCGGCGATGGGGATTGAGGCTGTGTATATTGATGGGGATACGAAGATTCGGGAGTTTAAGAGGGATTTGATGTTGGGGGAGGTGTTCTATAAGTAAGGGAATTGGATAGGCGGACGGTTGTTGGGGGCTTGTGGGGAATTGGTTAAGCGGACGACTGTTGGGGGGGGGCGGGGAATTGGCTAAGCGGATGGCTGTTGGGGGCTTGTGGGGAATTGGCTAAGCGGATGGCTGTTGAGGGGTTGCGGGGAATTGGCTAAGCGGACGGCTCTGCGGGCTGTGGGCCTGGTTTTGGCTGGCTTTACGTGATACGGATGTTGTTTTGTGGCAGGGATTGCGTGATCCGGATGTCTTTTTGTGGCGGGCTTTATAGGATCCGGATGCCTTTTTGTGGCAGGCTTTACATGATCCTGATCCAGATACCTTTTGTGGCAGGCTTTACATGATCCGGGTGTCTTTTTGTGGCAGGCTTTACATGATCCGGATGTCTTTTTGTGGCAGGCTTTATATGATCAGGATGCCTTTTTTTGGCAGGTTTTACATGATCAGAACGCTGTTTTCTGGCTGGAATTGTATGATCTGGATACTGTTTTTTGCTGGCGGTACGTGATTTGGATACTGTTTTTGCCGAAGTTACATGAGTTAGACACTGTTTTTTGTTGGCTTTACATGGTTTGGATGTTGTTTTTTGGTTGGGGTTGCATGATTCGAACACTGTATCGTGGTTAGTTATACATGAACCGGATGTTGTTTCCTTGGCTGGCGTAACAAGATCTAGTTACTGTATTGTGGTTAGTTATACATGAACTGGATGTTGTTTCCTTGGCTGGCGTAACAAGATGCAGTTACTTTTTTCTGGCCAGCTTTACACGATTAGGATACTGTTTCCTGGCTGGTGTTACATGATTCGAATGCTGTTTCCTGGCCGACCTTATATGATCTGGATGTTATTTTCCGGCAGGCTTTATAGGATCCGGAATCTGGTATTGGTGATCTTTATAGAAACTGAAATTCAGCTATTGTAAAGCCTGCTATAACCAGACTCTGCGGGCAGGGGATGTGCCGGGAGATACACCTTGGAAGGACGTTTGAGGGGCGCTTTTAGCGGAGGTGAAATC
>CANOET010000016.1 GCA_947564835.1 uncultured Eubacterium sp.
TCTTCAAGAAAATCTTTTTTATTTTCCTCTTGACATTTCACCAAATTGCTTTTTTCAAGACATATACAGTAAAACAGCCTGCATATGCCATTCTGTATTTTTACACAGGGATAATATATCAACGAAAAAACAGACATGGCGATTTTTGTACCCCTGCAGCAACAGCAGTTCCTATATTTGCTGCATAAAATAAGCAGATGCCATATCAAGGCATCCGCTGATGAACTGGTTTCCGAATGGAAATATGCGCAGCAGGAAGCTTCCAAAACGGAGCCTGAACTAAAATATATTTTTCCGCCGGGTCTTTACAATGCACATGATAAAACCCCTGTGTTTTCTTTAAGCAGCCAGCTTTATTTTGAAGATACTGGCAAGAATGAAGAACAAGCCTGTGAGCAAAGCCCTTTCCGCCTAAATCTGCCTGTGAATTACCGGAGGGAAAACGTTATTATGCCTGAAGTTACAAAGAATTTTATCAATTTCTTTCCCGGTGTTTCTGAGATTTTATGGGGCACTGCTTGGAATTGTAAAGCCGTTCCTTGCAATACTTAATTTTCCGCCTGATTTCCTTTTGACTGTCATCGGGAAATCCGGAAGCCTGAAGACCTCGCTTGTCCGCAGATACGCCCTCTGGCTGGATACACCGGAAATTCAGGAAGAAACATTTCAAAGCTGCCACCGGATGTCTGATATCCTGTCACAGATCAACCATATGCAGGGGTTAAATTTTCTTATGGACGACCTGCATAATGTCTATGGGTCACAGGCAAAAAACAGACAGAGCGACAGGCTGGATAAGCTTGCAAGGCATATCTGCACAAATCCAACATGTGCAAATGTCATAATTACAGGTGAAAATATGACTAACATAGCTATATTCAGTGCGTATGACCGTATGTTCCAAGTAACAGTGCCGCAGATATCATCCGACATACTGCAGGACATGAAAAAAAAGATAAATACAAAGCTTCCGGATACCTATATGGCTGAACTGGCAGCAAAGTTTACAAAAACACTTATGTCCAATTATAGCAAAGTATTGACAGATATACGAACATTTATGAACCAATACAGCAAATTTGGATTTGAACAGCCGGACACACGCATTGGCAGGCATATTCAGGTACTAAGGCTGGTGGAATTCTTATACCGTACCTATATGTGCGATGCTGATGAAGGTCTTAGCTGCAAAAATGAATTTGAAGAATCTCTGCGAAAAAATTCTTTGAGGGATGCTGGATTACTAGACACCGACACCGATGCACTAACGAAAAAAAATTGAGGCGCCGCCACTATAAATTCAATTGTACTATACTGAAAAATTTATATGAGACGATTCCTGATGTCTATTAAAATGCACTAATGACATTTTAGAAAATGTATGCTACACTATATGCATAGCAGTATGCCTTTTCAATTGAAAAGGAGGATTGCAATGAAAGGCACTATACAAACCAAAACTACAAAAAAAGGAATTGATTACATTTATATTTATTTAAGCTACACAGACCCGCTGACACAGAAACGGAAGCAGAAAGTAGTTGCAACCGGACTCACAGCCAAAGGCAACAAGCGCAGGGCGGAAGCCATGATCAAAGATTATATCGAGAAATACCAGTATCTTGAAACGCCAAGGACAGACACGGCTGTTGATAACCATATCAGCCTATGCGATTTTCTGGACTACTGGCTGTCCGGGAAAAAACTGGAACTGCGCCAGTCCACCTACGAGGGATATGCTTGCCGCATCCATTCCATTAAAAAGTATTTTGAAAAAAAGAATCCTGAACTGATCTCTCTCACACCAAAGGATTTCAATGACTTTTTCAAATACTCCCTGGAATACGGAAAAGTAAACCAGAAGACACACCGGAGGGAACCCTTGGCTGTCCGCTCTGTAAGAAGCTACCGCAGCATTCTCCATGCCGCATATAACGAAGCTGTCATTGATGGAATTATAAAAGTGAACCCGCTGGATACCGTTGTGGTACATGGCAGAAAGAACCGCGAATATAACGGGGAATATTATCTTCTGACAGAAGAAGAGATATCAGATGTGCTTCACTTCATGGGCAGAAACTATCCCCGTTTAGTCGGAATAACTTTTATGGGCGCTTATTATGGATTAAGGCGTTCGGAAATCCTCGGCCTAAAATGGGATGCCATAGACTGGGAAAGAAAAACCATCTCCATACAGCACACCGTTGTCCGTGTAACTTCTGTCATGGCAGAAGACGCGACCAAGACACAGGCGGGAGCCAGGGTGCTGAACCTTTTTGATACAGCGCGAAGCTGTCTGGAGCAGGTCAGGCAGGAGCAGAATGCAAACAAGAAGTTTTTTGGAAATACATATGCGAATCACGACGGCTATATTTTCACATGGGAAGACGGACGGCAGTATGACCCAAATTATGTTTCGCGCATGTTTACCAAGGCAATGACGGACTATGGGCGGCCAGAGATCACGCTGCACAACCTGCGGCACACATGCTGTTCCATGCTGATTAACCGTGGATGGGATTTAAAAAAGCTGCAGTACTGGATGGGACATAGTGATGCGTCCACAACGCTGAACATTTATTCCCACTTCAACCGGAAACGGCTAAATGAAAGTGAGAATGACCTGAACAGCATTTCAGCGGCGGCATCAGACCTGTTCTGAATTTTTGTTAGAACAAGTGTTAGAACAAGCCCATTTTCTGCCGCTTCGCTGCCGCCCGTAAAAAATGAAAAAAACCGGAAACCCTTTAAAATCAAGGTTTCCGGTGCCCCTGCCAAGAGTCGATGCGACAGGATTTGAACCTGCGGCCTCTGCGTCCCGAATGCACTTGGGATGAATGCATCAGTAATCAGCCAACGGCACCCAGAATCATCTAAAGCCTGATTTTATAAGGGTTCCTGCGCATCCAAAAATACATTTCTGTATTTATGGCAACTTTTTATTTTCATAATTTTTTGTAACATTTTTTGTAACGATATTAAATCGGGTATGCTCAATACAAAACAAAATAAATGAAAAAAGCAGATTATTCCTGCATAATCAGTATAATTTTTCCATGTACGAAATTTATCAGGAATAACTCATAATGTGTACTTCTCTGCCCCTACCCTTTTGCAGAATATCAGGTAAGCAATTACGTGAAAACAACTTTAGTCATTTTTATCCCATCGAAAACTACATTCCTGTCCCTGCAAATATGAATATTTTCCCTGGCTGCCTTCTCCACAAGTCCATGCTTCTTTACATATTCATCAAATATCTTTAAGTTATCACTATCTTAACATTCATATCATTATCTTTCTCCATCAATAATTTACTTATAAAGAATTGCAAAATATTATTATACCCGTTCCAATACCTCCCCTTCTATTTCCGCTACATCTTCACCAGAAAGATCCGGAAAAAATTCTGCAACTTCTCCTACTTTCAGTCTTCCTTCCCTGAGCAGTTTCTTTGCTGTAGCTTTCATCGTCTCAACGGCCTCTTCTGCCGCTTCCCTCCTTACACTTCTTACCTGCATATCCCAAATCTCTTCCTCACTGAATAATGTAATCATAATGTCCACTACCTCACTTTCCCTGCCGTCCAGATACTTTTTCAATACATTCCTGTCCCTGCAGATACGAATAGTTTCCCTGACTGCCTTTTCCACAAGCCCATACTTCTTTACCTGTTCATCAAATATCTTCGTGAACGTAACGTACTGGTTAATGATATCCCCTTTTTTTCCGTCATAAATCATCCTGATCTTCACATCCAGACAGCATTCTTCTCCGGGAAAAAACTCTTCTGCTAACGATATACTTTCCGGTTTTGTCTTTCTGTTTCCAGTATATATTACATAAATTTCCGGTTTTGGCAATACTACTTTTTTACTTGCATATACATCCTGCGATGTCCTGTAAATATAATCCTGATATGATTTTGCTATATACATAAAAACTCTTATAAGGATATTCACAGTCCACGTAGATTGAGCTTCTATTAAGAAAATTAATTTTTCTTTTAATTGAAACCCAAGATCATTATGGATTCCACCTGCCATAATATTTTCCAGCGTGACAATCGTCAGATCTTCCGGATTTGATACTTTATCCTCTGGGTGCAACGTCTGGTACAGCTGGAAAAGATATTCCCTGTTCCTGAATAAACTGGTAAATACCGTATCTTTGGCATTCCGTTTTGGTTCCGACGTTTTCTCCCACCCGTATTCCATGATATCCTCCTAACCGGTTTAATCTAAATCTTTTTAAATTTCCAAAAAAGATATATTTTTATTCTGTTACTAAGAAAATCTCTGATTATTGTCCTTCTAAGAATCTTATCATAATCATTTTTTGCTGTCAAGCAGCTGAAATCAGCTGTTCCAGACCACTATCATTACTTATACAATTATTTTTTGCCTGCCTATATATTCATCCATACTCTGTACCATGTTCCCGCCTTTAATCAGACACCTGACTGTCCCTGCACTCACTGCAAGCCTTTCAGCAGCTTCTTTTGTCGAAAGATATTCATTTGTTACAGATATAAAATCCATAGATTCCCTGCTCCTTCCTTCATTTGATTAATTTCCCGTTATTTGTGCTGTTTATATTTTTTTACGACATATACACTATCGATCAAATATGACAGATTCTGGTCTTATATATATGCATAATATGTTAAAAAATCAGTTTCAAAAAAGGAGAAGAAAAGAATGGACAGTGTACAGGAAGCACATATTGCAGAAGAAAAAAATGCGGGCCATAAAAAAAGTTTTTATTCCATTCATACATTTGAAATACGGATGCCATTAAGTCCGGACAATCAAAGAAGATACGAACTGTTTTTGGAAAAATACTGTGTACATAATGAAAAAAGAACGAATTACCGGAACCGGCTGTATTTTAGCTACTTCCAGTATTGTCAGAATTACCAGTATGCTAACAATTTCACCTGTTATGATAATGAAAATCTTTTCAGACTGGTAATATCAGATATTTGTATGGTGAAAAAAAATTATCTTTTATATGGGACATATATCTGTAATGTTGAATACAGCATTACTTTCCGTGTAAATCCAAGAATACTTCTGGATTTTCCTGATAATAAATATATCCGTATTGTTCCATGCGATGAGCTGGAAAATATTATGCCTGCATTAATCAGTGTATTCAAACCATACGGCTTTCAGCAAAATGATCTGGAAAGGGCTTTTATAAAAAGACTTGACATATGCGCAAATATTAATCTGGGCGATCAGTATCTGGCAGAAAAATATTTAAAACTGCTGCGTAAAGGAGGATTTTACATGGGGCTGCGTTCCAAGTTTATGCCTGTAAGCCCAAAATCACACAGGCGTATGCATCCGCCAAATGAAGTCCGTTTTATCAACCGGTCAGCAGACAGTTATACATTAGAAATATTGTCTGTTTATCTCAAGCATCCTCAAATGCTGGAACACAGTTCCCGCTACGATGCAGGGGAAATAGAACGTGCAAAAGGGCAGATTCGCTTTGAACTGCGTACCTGCAGCCGTAAAAATATTTATCTCAGAAAAAAATATGGCTGCGATGTCCCGACAGACCTGATCAGTTCCGCAGAAATAATAGGATCGGATATTTTTACAAAATATCTGGAAGGCCTGTATGGAAAAGGGAAATTTGTGAAATACAGCAGGGCAGTCGAACTTATTGAAAAAGCCAAAAACCACCACAGAGCCACGAAAGACACCATGATACAGATGGTAAATCAGGCGCGGAATACAGATCTTTCAGATGCATATGGTATCCTGCCGCCAGAGAAAATATTCTGGTTTAGAAAATATTTTAATGATCTTGGGATATCGCCAATTACGCTCCGTGATTCCTGGAAAGCAGATTTCTTTGAAAATCCTGTCGTCTATATCAGGACACATAACGTAAATGAATAGCAAAAAAGCCAGCCCATAACAATTCTGTAATATGCAAATCTTATCATGAGCATAAAAAATATATAATATTCAGAAAGGAGAATGTACAAATGAATTGTTCCAAATGTGGCGCACCATTAAAAGAAAATGCAAAATTTTGCACCATATGCGGTTCAAATGTTTTATCAGAAGATGTTCAAAATTCACATTTAGATACTGATGCTGCATCTGAACCACAAGTTGAAAATACTAATGATCAGCAGCAAACAGTTCAGGAACCCTACGAAATTAATCAAAAAAACTATAGCCAAAGGAGTTTAAAAAGAAATATGCTTAACTCAAATACAGCGTTTAAAGTTATTGCCGGGCTATTAGTTATTCTTTTATTATGGAAAACAGCAGAACATATTTCTTTAAAAAGACAAATTGATAAATATGAAAGCCAGGATGCAGTAGAAAGAACAATAGAAGCTGCTGATTCTTGGTTAGAGGATATTCTCGATCTTAAAGATATTTTACCATGGAATTGGAAAAGGTAAAAAATGAAAGGAGGAATCATTTCATGAATGCAACAGGATTTTATAATATCATTCTTGTTCCTGTTATAGCAATGTTATTCTTTGTCCATTTTAATTTTAAGCCCAACAAATTATTGACTACTGTTAATGAATATCTTTTATTCAGAAAATATTTCTTTAACAAGAAAATAAATGTTCCTGTGAACAAAAAAGTAGCATGTTCCTTTTTCTATTTTTTTACAGTTGCATTTATTTGTGTTCCTAATCATGCTTTTTGGCAAGACTTAGTATACTGGAGTCACTGGAATAGCATAAGCGATTTTATTGGCTATATATTGACGTTTCTTATATTGCTATTAATTATTCGCCTTATATATGAATTTTTAATAATACCATATTTGTACAAGAGAAGCATACAAAATACATATCAAAAAAATATATCATATATGGATAATACTATCTATCAGGGAACTGCCAATAATATGGCTTCTGATTTTAAATTTTGTTCCCAATGTGGTACACGTTATCCAGTAAATGATACAGTATGTCCAAAGTGTGGCAAAAATTGAAGCAGTAACACTACTAATTTTCTAATAGTATAAAATGAATATCAAAAAAGCAAGAACCCATATTATTTCGGGTTCCTGCTTTTTATCTTTCAGCCAAAATGCAATATTAATATTTTAGTTTATTTACCGTCTGACTACTACAAATGAATTTTATCAAATGTCATTACCATATTTTAGCACATCAACCTTATTGCAGCTATATCGTCTGGCTTTTATCTTCGTTGAAAAGCATCTCTAATTTTTTTCTTATTCTTGGAGAAAAATCTTCTGATTGAGTATGACAATCTGAAAGAATAATCATTTTAGTTATTTCCCATACTTCCTCGTCCATATTTCCAAGAACATCTAAATTATTCCATAACGGCAAATCCCACTGTTTCCAAAATTCCATTACCTTATCCAAAGTATGTTCTCTATTATTTGAATAGCTATGCCACGAAAAATTAAGCATGTCTTTAATTTTAATATTACACTCTAATAGTTCCTCACTTTCCTGTGATAATTCCTCACTTTCTTGTAATAATTTCTCACTTTCCCTTTTTAATCTTTCTCTTTCTTGTTCACATTTCTCTTTTAAAATTTTACCTTTCATAATTTGTTTTTCACTCTCTTGTTTTTTCTTCTCACTTTTCTGCCATAACTCCTCGCTCTTCTTTTTTAATTTTTTACTCAATTTTTCATTGTCCTCTATTTCTTCTCTACTCTTTTCTAATAATCTTCTACTTGTTTTACCTATAAACTCACATTTAATTCTAAGTCTTTGTTCCTCTGTACACTGTTCCAATCTTTTAATTGTATCCCATAATATTGAATTAAATTGACAAAAAAGGTCAAAATTATCATATAAAATATATAACATATCATCTGGCAACGAGCAGCGATATTTACTCATATTCGATGAATACCCCGCATTTATTAACTATCTTACAACTAAGGACAAACTGGAGAAATCCAAAAATTGCAGCAATGTTCTTAGCGCTGTTTCCGAAATACTTATGCTTGGGAGAGGTATCAGCTTTGGCATATGGATTGTTACACAAAGGGCAGACAGTTCTTTGTTCAGTAATGGAGCACGAGACAATTTTATGATTGTATTAGGACTCGGACGAATGAGCAAGGAACAAAAGGGCATGGTTTTTTCGGAAGAAGATATTCCAGATAAAATATATCATCAGGGCGAAGGCATTCTTCTGGCTGACGGGTATCCTATACAAGAGGTTACTTTCCCTCGAATACGCAATATCGTTAACTGGAAATGCCACATAAAAGAAATATTGCTATGCAGCAACATTTGATATATTTCTGCCCGTCCTGCCCCCTCACAAGGGGAGCAGAGTACAGGCAAGTGTCTAGCAAGTATTACCTAGACACTTGTGTAGCATGTAGCATACATAAATAGAAAGAGGTGTTATTTTATGGAAACCGAAGATAAAAAAACTCCTGACACTAAGTCAAAACATGATAAGCAATCCCGAAAATGGCAGCTTACTATTAATAACCCGGCAGAAAAAGAACTTTCCCATAGTGTACTTAAAGAAATACTGTCACAGATAAAACCTATACAATATTATTGTATGAGTGATGAAATCGCCAGTTCACACCACACACATATTTATATACACTGTACATCGCCAGTGCGCTTTAGTACATTAAAAAACAAATTTCCAACTGCCCATATTGAACTGGCAAGAGGTACGGCTGTTCAAAACAGGGATTATGTATTCAAAGAGGGAAAATGGCAGAATAACAAAAAGCACGAAACGAACCTTATTGATACCCATGAAGAATACGGAGAACTTCCAGTTGAACGTCAAGGGGCGCGTAATGACTTAGCCGACTTATACGATATGATAAAGCAAGGTGCAAGCGATTACGAAATATTAGATTCAAACCCCGAATTTTTTTCTCAAATTGACCGCATGGAAAAAGTCCGGCAGACAATCTATCAGGATGTTTATAAAAATGAGTTCCGGCATCTGGACGTTACTTATATCTGGGGTGAAACAGGTTCGGGAAAAACACGGAACGTCATGGAGCAATACGGATATGCCAATGTATACCGTATTACGAACTATGCGCATCCTTTTGATTTATACAAAGGACAGTCCGTTATCATATTTGAGGAATTCCGCAGTTCTCTGCCTTTATCCGATATGCTCAACTATCTTGACGGTTATCCCCTCGCCCTGCCCTGCCGTTACAATGACAGAGTGGCTTGTTACACAACCGTATTCATTATCTCGAATATTGACATAAGGCTGCAATATGCTGCATTACAAAAACTGGAACGTGAATCATGGCTTGCATTTTTACGAAGAATACACAATGTAAAGATATATAGCGGAAAGAGAGAAACTATTTACAGCATGGAGCAATATCTGAATAACTTTCTGCCCGTATCTGATGATACAGAAATACCGTTTCACAAAAAGGATAACTAACTATGCTGGAAAATTATCCTGATGTGCTTGAAGTAAAAGACATCTGCTCTATTTTAAGGATTGGACGCAAAACAGCGTATCAATTATTAAATTCCGGCAAAATCCCACACCGCCGGATTGGACGTATTTATAAAATCCGCAAAGATGCTGTCATAGACTATTTGCAGAAAAAGAAAATTAAGCTATAAGGATGCACGCACAAATGAGTGGAAACAAAAGACATTAGCGACCAAACTGGAAGTTAAAAATAATAAAAGAAAAGCGGAAAGCCTGATTCCGAAATTTATAGAGCAGTATTCTTATTTAGAAGATTATCCGGCTGATTGCGATAATTTAATAAATATAGATATTACTTTATGTGATTACATGGACTTGTGGCTGAAAAGCAAGGAAGTTGACTTAAAAAAACCGACTTATGAAGCCTATACATACCGGGTAAACCGTATTAAGGAATATTTTTTAAAAAGCAATCCAAGGCTTGCAGACATTACGCCAAAAAACATGGATTCTTATTTCAAATATTGTTTGAAATTCGGGAAAATAAATCAGAAGACCAAAGAAAAAGAGCCATTGACTGTCCGTTCTGTCAGAAGCTACAAGAGTATTTTATATGCAGTCTTTAATCAAGCCCTGATAGACGGATTAATTAAAACCAACCCTGTACTTGGCGTATCTGTCCATGGAAAAAAGAATCAGGACTACAGTGAGGAAATGCTTTTTCTGACAGAAGAAGAAATCGGCAATCTGCTCCATTTTATTTCCCTGCACTACCCACGGCTACTTGAGATTGCCTTTATGGGTGCTTACTACGGTTTAAGGCGTTCTGAGATTTTAGGCTTAAAATGGTCTGCGATTGATTTTGAAAAAAAGACCGTCACCATTAACCACACAGTTGTCCGGGTAAAAACAATTTCCGCATCTGACACTACAAAGACACATTCCAGTAAAAGGGTTCTGAATCTTTTTGATACTGCCGAAAAATGCCTTTTACAAGTCCATAAGGAACAGGAAGAAAACAAAACTTTTTTCCTAGGAGATTATAAAAATACAGACAGCTATATTTTTACTTGGGAAGATGGCACTCTTTACAATCCGAACTACATCACCAAGCTTTTTTGCAAGGCAACAAAAGAATTTGGCAGACCGGAAATCACACTTCACAATCTTAGACACAGCTGTGCATCCATGCTGATTAACAGGGGATGGGATTTAAAAAAACTGCAATACTGGTTAGGTCATACGGATACACAGACTACCTTAAATATCTACGCTCATTTCAACCGCCAACGGCTGAATACCAGTGAGAACGACTTGAGCGAAATATCCAACAGGGCATCTGATTTATTTGCTTGACTGGATTTTGGGTAATGTTTTGGGTAACGCTTTCAAATTACCGTATCGGTAGCAGTTCACAAAAACAAAAAAGAACCGGAAACCCTTTAAAATCAACGTTTCCGGCGCCCCTGCCAAGAGTCGATGCGACAGGATTTGAACCTGCGGCCTCTGCGTCCCGAACGCAGCGCTCTACCAAACTGAGCCACGCATCGATACATAATCCACAGTGATAATCTTACCACCTGAATTATGTTACCATAAAAAATATAATTTGTCCAGTTTTTTTTCAAATTTTCTAGATTTTTTTATTCTGCAAAATCCATTTCCACCTCTTTCTGCTCAATATACGGTATAAAGCTCATCGGCGTCCTGTTTTCATGGATTGCTGCCATATAATTATGCCAGATATGCCCGGGATAAGAAGATCCTGTCAGCCCGGGCAGTGTGACCGGCTGGTCGTAGCCTACCCATATGCTTGTTGTAAAATACCGGGTATAGCCTGCAAACCACCCATCCTTGTAATCATTTGTCGTCCCTGTCTTGCCCGCAGACGGCATGTCGCCCAGGTCAAGACCTCTGCCTGTCCCTTCAGTCATAACGGTCTGCAGCATGTCTGTCATCATCCGCGCTGCATTAGATTTGTATATCCGTGTCCCCTCTGCTTTCTCTTTTTTAAGCGAATTTTGATTCTCATTTTCTCCATCATTCTCTGCCGCGTAGATCACATTGCCTTGTGTATCTTCAATTCGGATAATGCATGTCGGCTCCCGGTAGCAGCCGTCGTTTTGCAGCGTTGCAAATCCTGCCGCCATTTCTAATGGCGAGACTCCGATGGTAAATCCGCCCAGCGCAATCGGAAGTCTTTCATCTTCTGGATCCAGTCTGGAAAAATTCATTGCTTTTAAATAGGAAAGCCCTGTGACTGGCGTCAGCTCGTCAAGCAGCTTCCATGCAATCGTGTTTTTGGAGCGTTTCACTGCATGGCGGATGCTGATCATGCCTTCATAGACGCCGTCTGTGTTGGAAGGCCCGTCTTCGATTGGCTCGTCTGCTACGATGGTATCCGGCGTATAGCCGCGTTCCAGCATGGGGGTATAGACTAACAGCGGCTTGATCGCACTGCCTGGCTGGCGGTAGCTTTGATAGGCCCGGTTCAGCGTATAGCCTTCAAAATCTTGTGACCGGCCGCCTACAATTGCTGTAACGTATCCTGTCGTATTGTCGATGGTCACTCCTGCACCCTGCAGCTTATAGACCCCTTCTTCGCTAACATCCGCAAATCCCGCCAGTCCGGTGTCGATCGCGTCCTGCAGCTTGTCCTGCTGCTTCATATTGATGGATGTATAAATGCGGTAGCCGGATGTGTATAGGCTGCTTTCGCATTCACGGTACACTTTTTTATATTCTTTATTATATTTTTTCTCCTGTTTCGCTGAATCAAAGTACTGCTGGAACTCAAATCCCTGCTGCTGCATCAGCACCCGTATGGCGCAGTAATTAATGTAGGTCTCTACATAATCATTTTTTTCAATGCCTTTTCTGCGTTTGAGCTTAATTTTTTCTTCTTTTGCCTCCCTGGACGTTGACAGGGCAATCATGCCTTGTTCCTGCATGGCGGTCAGCATCCGGTCCCGGCGTGCCAGTGTGTTTTTTTTGTGGTTGACCGGATCGTATAGCGACGGGTTGTTTGGTATCGCGCACAGAAATACAATCTGCGACAGATCCAGCTTATCCACGCTTTTGCTGAAATAACCCTGTGCGGCCGCCTGAATGCCGTAATAGCCGTGTCCAAAGTAGATGTTGTTGACATAAAATTCCATAATCTGACTTTTGGTGTATTTTTCTTCCAGGTTGCGTGCAATAAAGATCTCTTCCATCTTGCGCTCCCATGTTTTTTCCATATTCAGATAAACGGTGCGCGCAAGCTGCTGGGTAATGGTGCTGCCTCCCTGTGTAACCTCCCCGTTACGCACCATTGCAATGACCGCCCGCAGGATGGCCAGATAGTCTACGCCTTTGTGCTTGTAAAATTTCTGGTCTTCTACAGCCACAAAAGTTTTGACTACGATCTCCGGTATTTCTTTATATTCCAGGTAATAAGAATCCTTTTCTCCTTTATATGCTTTTAACAGCTTGCCGTCCGCGCCGTATACCAGCCCGGTTTCGCCTTTGCGGAAGTGTTCCTCTTTGGATTTTGCCACCAGGACATCCGCTTCTTCCTTAAGCTGCGCAATGGTCTGTGCATATCCTCCCGCAAAATAATAGACTGCCGCACCAGCCAGCAGCAGAAGCAGCAATAGCTGCAGTTTAAAAAAAATCCAGAATCTACGGTATTTTTTTCTTCTTTTTTTCTGTTTCGCCATATTGCTGTATCCTCATTTTTCTCATTGATCCTGCTTCCTATTCCCGCAGCAGCTGTCTCATTGATCCTGCTTCTGATTCCCGCAGCAGCTGCCTCACTGATCCTGCTTCCTATTCCCGCAGCAGCTGTCAGTCAGTGAAAGCATCTCACAATTATTTTACACATTATGCCCGCATTTCTCAATAGTACAATGTATCATAAATAACATTTGCATTTGTTCAGATTTTAGTCACAATTTGCTGTTAGGATATGTTATAATTGTGTTGCAGTTTGACCGCAGCCGTTTCATTACGGAGCGCCTAATACCATTTCACAGGAGGAATTATTTTGAAAAAAAAATTAGCGATCCTATTGCTCTGCGCATGTATGCTTACCGCATGCGGCAGCAAATCTCCCATCAAAACCGGCAACGAACCGATCGAACATGCTGTTTATACGGATGATCAGGTTTCCCTTGCTGACTATACCGGATTAAAAGCGGAGAAGAAAAATTATATCGTAACAGAACAAGAAGTGGAGACCCGGATTCATGAAGCGCTGCAGGAATTTGCAGAATATAAGTCTGTCACCCGCCCTTCCGTATCCGGCGACTATGTGCAGACAAATTTCAAAGCATCAATTGACGGCTCCGTCGTTTTTGAGGAGAACCAGTATGACGTGGTCCTGGGCGGAGAGGAATTTGGAAAACAGCTGGATGAAAAGCTGACGGGTGTCTCTGTCGGCGACCAGCTGTCATTTCAGCTGGACTACGGCGACGATTTCACCGATGTGGAATGGGCAGGAAAGACGGTTGATTTTGAAATCGAAGTGATTGATATCCAGGAAGAGCTTATGCCGGAAGCTACAGACGATTTTATTGCGGCAAATACAAGCTACGCTGACTATGATGAATTTGTATCTGCCGTCCGGGAATCTATTACGGACAGCTACGCTGCGGAAAGCCGCGAAGAACTCCAGGAAGAACTGCTTGGGCAGGTTATTGACGCTTCCAGTATCATTCAGTATACCGCAAAGGATTATGATGCGGCAAAGGAAAAAGTAAACAATGCCTATTTAAGCTACCTGGACCTGTTCGGCCTGGAAGATCTGGACGATGTATATGAGTTTCTGGATATGACGGACGAAGACGTCGAAGAGGAAATCCAGTCGGCCCTTTACCGCACCCTGATCGTAAACGCGATTATTAAAAATGAAGATCTTTCTTTGTCTGATGAAGATTATGAGGAAGGCGTTCTATATTATATGGACCAGAACGAATTTGAATCCAGAGAAGAATTTATGGAAACTTTTGGTGAAGAAGAAGTCCGTACTCAGATCCTGGAGGATAAAGCGCTTAATTTTCTCGTGGAACATGCACAAATTACAGAAATAGAGACAGAACACGAGCCCGACTGACATATGCTCCAAAAGCAAACCTCAAAAACAGCCACACGTCCCTGCTCTGCCAGAATGATTATTCCGGCAAACCTCGTTACGATGTGGCTGTAAAAAGTCTATTGCTCCATCTGTCTTCCCAAAAAACCTGCCGCTGTCATTGCCAGCTTGCTTTCGGTCTCTCCCATTTTCGTCTTTTCGTCTTTGTTATAAAGGATCACAGAGCCGATCGCATCTCCTTCGCAAATAATCGTGCTGATCGCCTGGGACGCATAATCTCCATTGTCATCCAGCGTCACTTTCACAAACTCGCTTTCTTCTTTACTGGCTACCATACTATTGCGGTCTTCAATCACGCATTCCAGCTGATGGCTGATCGGTTTGCCCTCAAAGTCCTTTTTGCCGTTCCCGGATGCCGCAATCACATGATCCCGGTCCGTAATACATACAAGCATGCCTGTCGTCTGTGCCAGTGATTCGGCATATTGTCCGGCAAATTCACTTAATTCGCCAATCGGGGAGTACTTTTTAAGGATAATCTCTCCTTCACGGTCCGTGAATATTTCCAGTGGATCGCCTTCACGTATGCGTAAAGTCCTTCTGATTTCTTTGGGGATGACGACCCTCCCCAAATCATCTATCCGTCTGACTATTCCTGTAGCTTTCATATGAATAATTCCTCCATTTACAGATTTTACTTGATGCTGTTGTAGTATTTGTAAATTCCGGAGTTTTATACATTTTGCGAAATTTGTAACCTGCCTCATTTTTTTGTCTGCTTTTGCAATATTTGTGGCCCTCATCTTTTCTCGTCTGATTTTTGCAGTATTTCAATCCTCATCGTTTCTTATTTGATCTTTGCAGTATTTCAATCCTCATCACTTCTTGTCTGATTTTGCAGTATTTCAAACTCCATCGTTTCTTGCCTGATTTTTGCAGTATTGCTTCATCTGTTCCACATCCTTTTTATCACAGGCGTGCTGGCTGTAGCGGGCCTTTTCGTATAAAAATACTTTCTGCCGGACCATCAGATTTTCCGATACGCCGTTTCCCTCCATCATTTCTGTTTCTTTTCCTTCTTTTCTTAATTCATCATTTAATTTATCCTCTCCAAAATACACATCTTCTGCCGACTCCAGTTCCATCGGCGTCATCTCAGTAGGAATATTTTCTTTAGACCGGAAGCGTTCCAGGATACTTTTTTTATACAAACGCCGGATTTTCTGCTTGGGACTTCCAAACGAAAACACGGATGGTTTCTTATCCTTTTTATGCTTTTTAGATAGCTTCTCTTCCATATCCGCCATTTTCCAAATAAATTCACT
The DNA here is from genome assembly GCA_947564835.1 of uncultured Eubacterium sp. Taxonomy (GTDB): domain Bacteria; phylum Bacillota; class Clostridia; order Lachnospirales; family Lachnospiraceae; genus Eubacterium_J. The sequence goes on from CANOET010000016.1 coordinate 15,819, forward strand.
TTCATCATCCGGCTCTTTATGCTGTTCGTAAAACCGCTGATACATCCCATAAAAAAAGCGTGCCAGCAGATAGACAGCTGCAGCTGCCAATACAATACTTGCCCCGGCAATCAAAAGCTTTTCTAACAGCAGCGCCAGCGCAGATGTCCCGCCGGCTTCCATCTCAGGCATAGCAGCCTCCTGCACCGCTTGCTGCGCAAAAGATTCCGGCTGCTGGACATCGTTGCGAAAAATCCATGACAGTATTTTTACAATCATACGAAGCAATCCGCGGCAAACAACCCCGATTGTCAGAAACAAATACTCGGACGGCTCCTTAAAAAAAAGCATACCTGCCATAAAGAACAATACAAAGATCCCGAGCAGCAGATTGTTCATGGCTCTCATCTGCTCCTTCGGAAAACCATCCATTGTTTCATTTTCATTTAAGAATTTTGAAAAATTCGCAAGATTGCGGTGTACCACAAATAATATTAAAAATAAAAAAGCTTCATACCCGCAGATGCGCATCACCTGCACACGCGCAGACTGCCAGGAGGCTAAAGAAATCCCCACAAAAAGGGCCAGCGAAGAAAGCGGCGGGCGCGTTTCCTGCCCGTTCTCTGCCGTAATTCCGGTATGAAGTGACAAAACTGCCATCACACAGATACATCCGCCGATCACAATCCGCTGTTCAAGACCTGTAAATACAAGCACAAAAATTCCGCTTATCAGTATATGAAACAGTAAAAACAGAAAAAAATTCCCGCACTTTCTGCGGATCACAGCAAATAAAAGCAAAGGCAGGTATAAAAACAGCAGCAGCAAATCCTCCCGCATGGTTTTGACCGATACAACATTATAAAAGATACAGGCAGCGCTGTGATACAGCAGCCCTTTCATCAGAAGGATCAGCAAATCCCTGCAGATCTCATCAAGACGCATTCTGTTCCCTTTCCCGCTTGCACCCTGAAACATTCCTTCCGCCTCCCTTCTGCCGCCCTCACCCTGATGCATTCTGCCCAACCTCCCATCGGACAATTGCACTGTTTTTTACAGCTTGTATTTTCTGCTCCATCCATGGATGCAGCGGCAAAATCCACTGGCTGCCCGGCGATTGTCCTGCTAATGCCGCGTACAGCTGCGTAACATCGTCCCTTTGGGAAGCAGACACCAGCACATACAGCGTCTGTCCCTGCTGCCTGGCCTTGCAGCATTCGAAGAAATCTCCAAAATCCTCCATCTCCAAAGACAGATCCAGCCTGGACAGATTTTCGCGCACCCGGTTCAGGTGCTGTCGGTCTCCGCCTGAAGGCAGCACCAGTTCCTTCTGGCTAAGCAGATCCTTCGCATTGCTATAGATACCCACTGGAATGCCCTGTGCCAAAAACATCCCTGCAAGGCTGTTCACAATCCGGATACTTTCTTCCTGAAGCTGGCGGTATTCCATCATAGATTCCGGCTTTAAGTTCAGCAGCAGGCAGACCTCCTGCCTGACCGTGTGGCCATGCACGTTTGTACGCAACTCGCCGGTACGGGCAGATGCTTTCCAGTTGACATCCCGCATACTGTCAAACGGCTGATACGGCCGGATTCCCTGAAATTCAAACGGATCTTCATATGTATACGTTCTTGTCAGGATATCACCCATCATTTTCCGAAACGGAATCAGCAGCCGTCTGGCATCCGCCTGGCCCGGATAGACATACAGCCACGTATCGCAAGGACAATCCATCCCCAGATGCTTTTCCATAAACAAATCCGTAGAATCAACGGCAAGCTGCTGGATCGTATAAAATCCGCGCCGCCTTCCAACAAACTTTAATCTTCTTGTAATTTTCTGCCACATCATTGCCGTAAAGATATCATTCTTATAGCAGCGGTCTGTCACGGACAGATTTCCTTCCTGCTGAAAATCCAAATGCCTGTCTGCTTCAAACTTCACCCGCAGCATCGGAAGCGGAAGCCATTTTTGATTGCAGATCGTTTCCAGCAGCTCCCCTTCTTCCTGTTCTGTAATCGCATGCTGCGAAAAGCGCACGGAAACAGACAGCCGCTTATTCCAATATTTTTGATACAGTAAACGCTGCAGCAGAAAAACACATGCCGCTCCGATAATAAAATATAAAATCTCCATATAATATCCTATCATCTATATCCATATATTATTTCCAACCAAAACAACCGCTTTTTCAGCGCATCAGCCTGACAAGCATTCTGCCGCCAGGAATCGACCGCAGTTCATCCTCATCAAAGCAGCGAAGCTGTAAAATCAGCACAGCATATACAATAATTGCCGCTCCAATCGCCATGCAGGAGACAATATATACATTTTTGAACGCATCAAAAAACACATGGTACATCACATACGCTACCATCCCCATCGCCACAGACGCGATCAAAGGCTTGAAAAACGTATTCACCAGCTCCCACTGATATCCGACTCTGCGCGTAATGGCAATGCAGTTTAAGACACTGACGACCAGCGGAAACAGCACATTACAGATGACCAGTGCATACACATTCAAATCCGTCACGACCAGAAGGATTCCCAGCAGGATCACATGGACTCCCAAAGAGACTGCAGAATGGATCACCGGCAGCCTCATATAATTATGTCCCTGCAGGATAGAAGTCGTCAATGTCGACAGCGCATAAAAAATCACCGCACTGGATCCGACCGTCAGCAGCATAATCGCTTGCTGCTGGTAGGTCACAAGCCTTGGGAACATCATCTTCATAATCGGTTCCGCCAATACAGAAAGCCCGACCGCCGACGGAAACGCAATCACCATATTCACCTTAATGACCTGCGTAATCTTCTGGTTCACCGCCTTCGTATCATTCTGCATCCTGGACAAGCCGATACTCGGCAGCGTCGATGCCGCCATCGCGGTCGCAATCGCAACCGGCAGGTTGACCAGCTGGTTATACTGTGTGTTATACACCCCCTGCAGCGAAGTCACCACATCGATCTCATATTTATGCAGCGCCATCAGCTTTCCAAACATCAGGTCATCAATCGTATACCCGATCTGATAGATCGTCTGGCTCAAAATTACCGGGATAATGGTCAAAAACAACGCCTTGTAAATCGAACTGCCCGACTCCAGCCGCTCCCCGGGGTTGACCTTGTTCATATACCGCTTTCTGGTCGTCCCGAACAAATACATAATAAACAGCAGCGCCGTCGCAGCCCCTGCCAGTGTCCCCAGCGTACCGCCAGCTGCCGCGTAAGAGGCCGCGTCTTCCGACTTGCCATACATATGCATAAACTGCCAGGTCGCAAATACACTGATCGCCGCATTCACAATCTGTTCCATAATCTGCGAAACAGATGTAGGCACCATATCCCCATGCCCCTGGAAATATCCCCGGAACACCCCCAGCAGCGCAACAATAAACGTCGTAGGCGCCAGCACCCGCAGCGGCCTTGCCAGCCCCGGCTTGCGGTACAGCCCCTCTAAAATCCCCGCCCCGAAATACAATACATTCATCGCAATCATTCCCGCAATCAGCGCATAGACCAGCGCGCTTACAAGCACTCTGCGCATATTCTGGTATTCCGCTTTTGCGACTCTTGCAGACACCATTTTAGAAACTGCCAGCGGCAGGCTGTAAGAGGATATCGTCAATGCAATGCCATAGATGCCAAATGCTACAGAATAAAGGCCGTTTCCTTTATCCCCCATCATATTTCCCATTGGGATGCGGTATGTAAATCCAATGATCTTTGTAATAATCCCTGCCCCAGCAAGGATTCCGCCCTGGAGCAGTATATTTTTCTTCTTTTCAGCCATAGGGTCATTTCTCCTGATTCATCACCATTGTTATTTCAAAACGCAGGCGGTGGATGCCTGATTGTATATTATATCAGTATAACATAGTTTCGGCGTATTTTTAACTGTTTTTCGATAAATTATTTTCATTGGAGTACTCCTTGACGTCTTGGCCCTGCATCTCCTATAATAATAGAAAAAAGAAAGGAATCCTGCTCATGATGAAAATTGTATTTTTAGACGCCGACACCATCGGCAAAGACATTGACCTGTCCGGATTTGAAGCATTCGGCAGCATAACGGTCTATGGATTTTCCACACAGGAAGAAATGCGCGAACGCGCCGCTGACGCGGATATTCTGGTACTGAATAAAATGCTGGCCAATTCCTATACACTGGAAAAAGCGTCCCATCTAAAGCTGATCTGCGTCACTGCCACAGGAACCAACAACCTGGATAAAGATTATCTGAAACTGCGCGGCATTGCGTGGCGGAACGTAGCCGGATATTCTACCGAATGCGTAACCCAGCATACCTTCGCAATGCTGTTTTATTTACTGGAAAAGCTCCCCTATTATGACAACTATGTAAAAAGCGGCTCCTACATTAACAACACCACTTTTACACATTTTGACAATACCTTCCATGAACTGCACGGAATGACCTGGGGGATCATCGGCCTTGGCGCCATTGGCCAGCGGGTGGCGCAGATCGCGTCGCTGTTCGGCTGCCGCGTGATTTATTATTCAACTACCGGAAAAAACAACCAGCCGGATTATGAACGTGTATCTTTTGAAGAACTGCTTGCACAGTCAGATATTGTCTCCGTACATGCCCCATTAACCGAACAGACCGAAGGCCTGATGAACCGGGCGGCCTTTCAAAGGATGAAGCAAAGCGCCATTTTTCTGAATCTGGGGCGCGGCCCGATCGTTGTGGAACAGGATCTGGCGGATGCCCTGCAGGCAGGCGATCTGGCGGCAGCGGGGCTGGACGTATTGTCTGCGGAACCAATGCGTGCAGATCATCCGTTACAATCCATCAAAGACAGCGGGAAGCTGCTGATTACGCCGCACATCGCCTGGGCAGGAGCGGAAACCCGCCGCCGTCTGATGGATCTCATACAAGATCAGATTGCCGCTTTTTGCAAACAATAGCGTATTTTATTCCCCTAATATCCAATCCAGCCCGCTGTGAAAAGATTTGCTGCCTAAGAATTGACACAACTGTTCCAGCACAGCATCATAACGGTCCTCATAAGAGTGTGCCGTATACAGCTGGTTCAGATACCGGAAAGCCTTCTGATACCTTCCGGAAGCCTTTTTCATCATTTCCGGCACACTACTGTGAAAACACTGTTCCGGCTCCCATGGATTATGCCACAGCCTGTGTTCCAGGTTCAGCGGATCCTCGCTGCCCTGCGCATGATCCGTCGGAATTACCGGCGAGATCTGCAGGCGCCCGAATATCAGCTGTTCCGCCTTCTCTGCAATCTGCCGCTTATAGTTATGCGGATTATACGTCAGTCTGGTCCCGACCTGCATAGAATGAATCCCCCGGGCCAGAAATCCTTTTGTCAGAGACAGCTCCGGGAACACAAAATTATAAGCATAGAACAAAATATCCGCCACAACCGCCCGCGTCTTTTTGTCAAAAGCAATGGTCTTTCCATATGGGAACTCCGATGGCAGCCGCTTTGTATAACGCATCAGCAGGCAGGCGTCAATATCCGATTCCAGCCGGATATGATCCGCATAGCCTTTCTTCTTCAAGGCCTCTCCGATCCCCGTCCGGTCATAGACATACGGATGCATCTGCGTATCCAGAATATAATGCCCGATAAACCCGGCCGCATATGCCTGGGCGATCTGCTGATGCTCCTGCTTCCAAAACAACTCCGGCGCTTCGATCAGGCATTTCAAAAAATCCCCCGTCCATCTGGTATGCGCAATCGACCCCGGCCGTACAAACTTTAACTGTGAACCAAGATGATAGAAAAAAATATCCGGTCCCTGCAGCCCCAGCTGAAACACCGTCTGATCACCGCGGATCCGGTATACAAGCTCCTGACAGTCCGCCTCCCGTTCCAGCTGCTTTAAATTTTTTACCCCAAATAAGTAATGTGTCGTAAACCCTGGCATTCCTTTGCCCCCTCCTGTTTCGCTCCTGTTTTTCAGTTCTATTTCAATCGTATGATGCAGAAAGCCCCTTTATTTTACCAGCAGCTTTACACCCCTGATCTCCGCTACATGCGCAACCGCCCCTGCTTCCCATACCGTATCATCCGTCATGCTCCGTGCCGTCCATTCCTGCCCGTTAAAAACTGCCTTGCCTGTCCCTTCCCGGTTATCAATCCGCTGTGTAATCTGCACTTCTTTTCCAATCAGCTCTTCATAATTGGTCTTCACATTATGCGGCTTTACATACTTTAACGCAAACGGCCTTGTAAAAATCAAAAGCGTTACGGATACTGCCAGAAATAAAATCACCTGTATCACCGGCGGGATACCTGCCATCGCCGCAACCAGCGCAGCCAGGGCGCCTCCGGCAAACCAGATACTCGTAAGCCCCACCGTAATAATCTCTGCAGCTAAAAATATGACCATAAATGCCAGCCATATAAAGACCGGCGTCATCAAAAAATCTAACATCCTGTTATCCTCCTGTCTCCCGGATTATTTTTTACAGATACCCTTTTATGGAATATGCAGCTTTATTCGGTTTTATGCAATCGGGATATCTTTATTGTAACAGGCGGATGGAAAAAATACAATGCTTGTATGAGAAATGTACAAAAAACCCCCGGAGCTTCCACTCCAGAGGTTTTCCCGCTTCTTACGCCAGGCTGTTCCAGGCTGCTGCCATCTCTGTCCTGCCATCTGCAAATGCAGGGTATCACTGCATCCGCTGCAATACATCTGCTATCCGCTCACAATCCTATAATACACCCGCGCCGTCACCGCATAGATCATCACATACATAACTGCAAACACCAAAAATGACGCTCCCGTACACATCATATACAACCTCGTATTTGTAAGATTCAGCAACGCCATAATCCTGGAAATCAGCGGAAATGCCGCCATCACATGACACCCTGCCACCGCCAGGGGCAGAAAAAACACCATCAGCACCTGCGACCGGATCGAAGCGCGGATTTCCCGAAGCTCCATCCCCACCTTCTGCATAATCGCAAACCGCTCCTTATCATCAAACCCTTCCGAAATCTGCTTGTAATAGATAATCAGCACCGTCGCCATGACGAACAACATCCCTAAAAAGATTCCTATAAAGAAAAACCCTCCGTACAGCTGGCTTAAATCCTCTGCAGCATCCGCCTTGGAAGCCATCCTTACATCCAGTTCCTGCGCCCGGACAGCCGCAACCGCATCCTGAAAAAACTGCTTTTGCTCATCCGGCGTGCTGTCACTGTCAAATCCATAAACCCTGCGGATGCGGCTTGCCCTGTTTCCATAAGCTTCTGCCTGTTTTGCGCAGATTTTCTGTATACTTTCCAGATCCGGCATAACCAGATACTGTGTCTGCAGCAGATCTGCATGAAATATATTCCCTTTGTCCGCAAATTCTTCCATCTGTTCTACGATCTGATATTCATCTCCAAACAGGTTTAATACTGGCTGCTTATAGTCCATCTGTGCGGAACAGATCAGCACCTGCCCTTGTTCCAGTGTCTGGCGCTCTCCCAGCAGCCGATTGTAATCATCCACCGTCAGAAATTTCAGAGAATAAATCTCATTCATGTCTGCCAGGCCTGCATTCATAGCTTCCCCGTTCAGCACGAACCCTTCCCCGTCCCAAATGGCGGAAAATGTCAAATTCGTATATTCTGTTTCATTTTCCGCATCCAGTCCGTGCTCTTTCAGCAATTTCCGTATAATTTCATATACCTTGCCGTCCCGTCCTTTTTCTGTCTCATAATTATTTACTGTAAAGTCGAATGGATATTGTGTATTTACAATATCCTCCTTGCCAATCAGCAAAGAGCATGTCGCAGATACCATGACCAGTACCATCGTCGAAAGAATGCAGATATTCGACAGCCCTGCAGCGTTTTGTTTCATCCGGTAGATCATTCCGGATACGCTTGTGAAATGCCTCGTCTTATAATAGAAATTTTTATTTGCCCGCAGCAGCTTTAATACCGCAATACTGCCCGCTGCAAATAACAGGTACGTGCCAAGAATGACCAATATTACCGCAATAAAAAAGATCGGGATCGAAGCAACCGGATTCTCCGTTGTAATGGCCAGGTAATAGCCGCTTCCGACGCATACCGTTCCAAGCAAGGCCATCAGCCACCTGGTCTTCGGTTCTTTTTCCCCTGCATTCCCCGCGCGCAGCAGCTCGATCGGGTTTGCTATCTGTACCTGGAACACACTCCGGATCAGAATCAGTGCAAAAATTACGGCAAATAATTCCACCGTGATCATCACCGCCTGCGGCGCAAAATAAAATCCAAGCGGCGTCTTTTGATTCATCAGCTTCGCAACAAGCAAAAACATCATTTTATCCAATGCCAGCCCCAGTCCTAACCCGGCTGCCAAAGCAATCAGCAGCACATATACCGTTTCCCAGCCAAGCACAATCGCCAGGTGCCGCTTTTCCATTCCAAGTATATTAAAAACGCCAAATTCCTTTTTCCGGCGCTTAATCAGAAAGCTGTTCGTATAGAACAGGAAAATCAATGCAAACAAGCCTACAATCCAGCTGCCCAGATACAAAGTATACGACACGTGCTGGCCGCCCATCAGCTGTTCCAGATCCGGGTTCAAGGACAGGGATTTCATAATATAGAACATTGCCACCGTTATGATGCAAGTCAGTATATACGGCACATACGTCTTATAATTTTTTTTGATATTGCTGGCTGCCAGCTTTAAGTAAAATCCTTTTGTCATTTTCTCTCACCACCTGTCGCCAGTAATGTCAATGTATCCGAAATCTTCTGGTACATCTGCTCATTTGTATTGTTGCCGCGATAAATCTGGTGGAATACCTCGCCGTCCTTAATAAATAACACACGCCCCGCATGGCTGGCCGCTTTCGCGGAATGCGTCACCATCAGGATCGTCTGCCCCTCGGCATTGATTTCACCAAAAATCTTCAAAAGCCCGTCAGCGGAACGGGAATCCAATGCCCCGGTCGGTTCATCTGCAAGCACCAGCTTCGGCTTTGTAATCAGCGCCCGCGCGACAGCCGCCCGCTGCTTCTGCCCGCCGGACACCTCATACGGATACTTTGCCAGCAATTTGGCAATCTCCAGCTTTTCCGCGATCGGCATCAGCCTGGCATGCATTTCCAGATAAGAACTCCCTCCCAGGACAAGCGGCAGAAAAATATTATCCTGCAGCGTAAACGTATCCAGCAAATTAAAATCCTGAAATACAAATCCCAGATTGTTTCTGCGGAAAGCTGTCATTTCCCTCTCTTTAATCGCAGACATACTCTTTCCGGCTAACAGCACCTGCCCTCCGGTCGGCCGGTCCAGCGCCGCCAGGATATTCAGCAGCGTTGTTTTGCCGGAACCGGATTCCCCCATAATTGCCACATACTCCCCTTCTTCTACCGAAAAAGATACATTGGTTAACGCCTGTACCTGATTTCCGCCGAAGCGGGTCGTATATATTTTTTTCAGACATTGCGCCTCTAATAGAACCATCGTTATGACCTCCTTGTTATGCCTCTGTTTTCCGTTGCTGTGTGATTATCATAACAGAACAGCCGGAAAGTCAACATCGAATCAGGTGACATTCCGGCTGTTTTTTGTGACATTTTTGTAAGGTGGCTTGGGCCTAAAGCAACTCCAGCTGGTCTCTGTGCAAATGGATCGAAAATACCGTCCCTTCCCCTACGGCAGATTCCACAGAAATCCGGTGCGACAGCCTGTCCGCTGCCATCCTGCAAAGATACAGCCCCAGGCCGGTCGATTTTTTATCAGACCTACCGTTATATCCGGTAAATCCTTTTTCAAAAATACGCGGTAAATCCTCCGGCGCAATCCCGATGCCCGTATCCGCAATCTGCAGTACCAAATCCCCGGTCACGCAAATACGTACTGTTCCCTGCGGCGTATATTTCACGGCATTGGACAAAATCTGCTCAATGATAAAAAGCAGCCACTTTTCATCCGTCAGCACCTGGATATCCACCGGCTCGTATAGCAAGCGGATGCGCCTGCGTACAAACTGTCCGGCATATTTATGAACCGCCTGGCGGATAATCCCATCCAGGCTGTATTCCTGGAATACAAAATCAGAGTCTTCGCTTCCCAGACGCAGATAATTTAAGACCATCTCCACATACTGTTCAATCCGGAACAGCTCCGCCAAAAGCTCGCAGTTCTCCTTTGTGTCCTCCGTCTGCAGTGTCATACGCATTACCGAAATCGGTGTCTTGATCTGATGCACCCATGTCGTATAATAGTCCATATGCTCCTGGCGTTCCTTCTGCCAGGCTGTTAATTCATCCTTATAGACCTTCTGCAGCCTCTGGATCATCTCCTGATAATCTGCTTCTGCCAATGTCTGCGGCTCCGGCAGCTTATCACTCATCACTTCGACTTGTTTCAGGTATGCACAACGCTTCCCGTGTTTTTGGCGGTATAAAAAATAATGCACCGGCAGCACAATCACTGTCAAAAGAATGCACAGCCCGGCTGCATACAGCACAGCCTCCGTTTCCAGGTCATACAGCCGAAAGATCCATGCATAAATACCGGCGTATATTGCAAACATGGCAGCCGTACCCCGGTACTGATACAGATACGATAAAAAAATGTGCTTCCCTTGTCTTTCTTTCATACGAATTGCCGTCCTTATTCTATGATATACCCGCTTCCGACCCGCGTCGTAATAAAATCCCTAAGCCCCGCCTTTTCCAGCTTTTTACGCAGCCTGGTTACATTTACGGTCAGCGTATTCTCTTCCACATAAGAATCCATCTGCCACAACCTGGTCATCAGCGTATCCCGGCTGACCACCTTTCCCTTATTTTCCAGCAGCAGCTGCAGAATCCTAAAATCATTTCTGGTCAGCTCCATCCGCATCCCCTGATAAGTTAACGATGCATCATTCAGATTCAGCACCGCGCCCCGATGCTCCAGCACAGGTATTTTGCCGCCCATATCATACGCCCTGCGCAGCGCAGCCTGCAGCTTTGCTGTCAGCACATCCAGATCCACCGGTTTTGGAATGAAATCATCGCCGCCCATATTTATTGCCATTACAATATTCATATTATCCGATGCCGAAGATAAAAAAATCACCGGCACATTTGAAATCGCGCGGATCTGCGTACACCAATAATATCCATTATAAAACGGCAGCATAATATCCACCAGGACCATATGCGGGTCAAATTGAATAAACGCCGGCATCACGTTTTGAAAATCTTTGACGCACATCACCGTATTGCCCCAGGATTCGATCTGCTTTTGAATCGTCTCCGCCATAGCCGGATCATCTTCTATAATCATAATTTTATACATGCCTCCACCTCGCAATCCGATCCATACCGTATTTCCAATATACCAATAGCAGGCTCAGCAGCCAGACTGCAGCAGACTGGCAGACAGCGATACATACAGATTTCCACCCAAAACTCCTCCCCAGAAAAGACGTCAGCTGCTGAAGCGCAAACGTCACTGCTCCCAGGCGCAGGCAAAAACGGTTCAGATACCCCAAACGCACTTTACGCAGCTGCGCCTTTGTCACTGGCATATATTTTAGTATCTCAGACAGCGGCATCATTTTACCATCCTGCCTGACAACGAGATATGCCATCATATACTGCCAGATACCCAAAGCAGATACGATACACCCCGTAAACAAAAACCCGGCCATCCCGATCGGGTCATATTTCAGCACTTCTACCGGAACCATCAGAAATACCATGCCGATACCGCACAAAACAGATGCGCTCACTTTTCCATAGAGAAATGCATCCCGGCAGACATTACGATACGATTCATCAAATTTTTGAATCTTGTCCACGGCAAATCTCTCCTTCTCCTTTTTCATCTTATCCACGGCAAATCTCTCCTTCTCCCTATAACCCGCATCCCACTTCACAGTCAGAAATAATTTTTCCTTGTTTCATCTGCACGATATAATCCATATGCTTTTGGATATCCTCCGGCATATGTGTACTCATAAATACCGTACAGCCGTCCTTTATAAGCAGTTCATGCAGTATTTGAAAAAACTCCCTTTTAAATACCGGATCCATTCCGGCTGTTGCTTCATCCAGCAAATACAGCTTCGTATCGTGTGCGATGGCAAATGCCAGCTGAAATTTAATATATTCTCCCCTGGACAGATGTTTCAGCTTTCTTTCCGCAGGCAGGCCCATCCGCTCCATCACAGCCGCAAACTGCTCCAAAGAAAAATCATCGTACAGCCATTGTATCATTTTCACATTTTCCAAAGCCGTACATTCCATAAAAAATTTCTGTTCGTCTGAAACAAAACCGATCTGATTGCATCGTGCCTTCTGGTTTTGCTTCCAGTTTTCGCCATCCGCCAAAATCATTCCTTTATATACTGCATCCGTATCCAGCAGCAAATGCATTAACGTCGTCTTTCCCGCCCCGTTTTCCCCAACCAACGCTGTCAGATAACCTTCCCTGATCTGAAAAGAAAGATTCTGCAGACAAAATTTTTTTCTCCGATAAGTCACGTTTCGAAACTCCACCTTCATTTTACTGTGCCCTTCCTGCATGCATTCTTCTATCCCTATTCTTTCAGAAGTTCTTCTGTCATAGATAATATTTCTTCGGCCTTCATCCCGGCTTTTTTGCATTCTTCCAAAATTTCCGTCATTTTTTTCTCCAGCATCCGATATTGTTTTTCTTTCAAGTAATCCGTATTCGTATCGCAGATATAAAACCCTTTTCCCGCGACAGAACGGATCAGATTTTCTTGTTCCAACACTTCATAGGCACGTTTTGTCGTAATTACGCTGACTTCGAGTTCGCTGGCAAGCATACGGATCGAAGGCAGCGCCTCTCCGGCCTGCAGCTCCTTATGAAAAATCGCATTTTTCAGCTGATTCACAATCTGCTCATAGATTGCCTGGCTGCTGTTGGCGCTGATTATAATTTTCATCACTGCGTATTCCTTCCAGTCTCTTTTTGCAGCTTTTGTCCGGTGAGGTAGCAGCTTTCGTAATCCGTCCCATACACAATCACCGGCTTATAACAAATGATACAGATAGCTATATTTAAAAGCACATTCATACCTGTCAGTCCAGACATCACCGCCGGATCCGCGTGCTGCCTCTGTCCATCAAAGCCGGTGTACGCAAAATACATCATCGCAATACAGGCTGTCAGCTGAACAAAAAGGCATAAAATAGCATAAATGATGGAGAGCCAGAAATCTTTTTCACCCTCCCGCCTTACCATCCGCAGGCCAAACAATGCATGATGCATATTTACGCCCAGAAGGAAAAAAACAACCAGCACACTTACCTCTGCAAATTCCCATACAGCAATCCGGCCAGCAGCCAAAGCTGTCAGGCTTCCCACAAAATACAAAATACCCGCACTAAAAACCCGTACCGCATAAGCGGTAAATAGATATTTCTTTCTGTCACACAGGGACATCGGGCACAAAAACATTTGTTTCTGCAGCTGATTCGGATACATTCTGGACAAAGCCAATCCCAGCATCATAGGAAGCATGCCGATGGAATATTTCACGAAATCCAGCCTCCATAAAATCATCATATACACATAAAAATTCCATAGATAGAGAAAAATAAGCGCTGCATAACTTATACAGGATGGCCAAAAACGATATTTATAATCTCGAAAAACGAACTGAAGCATGCAATCTCCCCCATTCTATGTTACGGCTTTCCGGCAGCCGTCTGTTACAGCAAACGGCTTACTTCGTCAAAGAAAGTTATCTTTCTGTCCGCTCTTTATAAAATAATATAGAATCTCTTCCGTTGTCGGAATGCTGACTGTCAGAGCGGGATCATACGTATCAATTTTTCTATGCCTGACAAGCGCTGCAGAAACATAGCCTTTTGTTTCCCTGCAAACGACCCGCTCCTGCCGCAACCGATTGATCTTATAATCTTCCCCCCTGACAATGCGAAACCGTTCTGTCAGCCTTTCCTTTTCCACTGAAAAAATAAGTTTTCCACAATGCAGCAGCGTAATATAATCTGCAATCTGATCCAATTCCTGCAGCTGGTGCGTAGCCAAAATTACACTGCATTCCCCGTCTTTCATAAATGACGTAACCAAATGCAAAAACTGTTTACGAAACTCCGGATCAAAATTTGCCGTCGGCTCATCCAGTACAAGCAGCCTTGCCCGATGCGACAGCGCAAACGCAAACTGAAACTTTAAGCGCTCCCCCTTAGACAATTCCCGCCACTTCTTTTTTACATTTAATTCAAACGCATCACAGTACGTATATAATTTTTTCTTGTCATAGCATTTATAATATTTTCCAAACAGATTTGCATTATCATCCAGCCTAAGATTTGCCAAAAACAAGCCATCATCTGTGAGGACATATCCGATTTGATTACGGATCCTGCTTTCTTCCCCATAATATTTGCAGCCAAAAATCTCCACATTTCCTGCATCCGGCTGGTATAAACCAAGAATCAGATTCAAAATACTTGTTTTTCCTGCACCATTTTCTCCAATCAATCCCATAAGATATCCCGGCTGCAGTTCAAACGTAATGTTTTGAAGGTTAAAGTCTCCCAGCCTCTTATCAACATTCTCAAATCTGACCATCGTATGATTCTCCTTCTGACAGCACACTTCTGTATATATACTGTATATAAATATATATACAGTACATATACAGAAATGTCAAGTATTTTTTTGACATCACAGCAAAAATACAATAAAAATAGCCGCAAAGCCTTGATTTCTCAAGCTTCACGGCTATCTTTCCTATAAAAACGCTACTTTCTGTAAATGAGATACGGGGGAATCGAACCCCCGACAACTTGATTAAAAGTCAAGTGCTCTACCAACTGAGCTAGTATCCCATCTATTCAATTACTGAATAGTAATGCCCAGTTCCGGAATCGAACCAGAGACACGAGGATTTTCAGTCCTCTGCTC
>CANOET010000017.1 GCA_947564835.1 uncultured Eubacterium sp.
CCTCTTCAAATATAAACCTCCCTTGACTATCCTCATTATTTGACTTTAAAAAATAATACTCCCCTCCAATATAATTTTCCCCAGATGGCACCAAAACTGTCTTTAGTGGCTTTATAGGCTTTATTTCCATTCCTTCAAAATCCGGCTGTAAATATAATGCGTATGGTGTTGCTGTAACTTGTACAAATACACAACCGTCTAGGCTTCCTCTAATTTTATCAACTTCAGCAGCTACCGTGCGAAGATTAAAATCTTCCATAGTATCTTTGACCTTTTCATATCCTATACTCTCCGTATCTGCTTCATCATCAATAATTAAACAATTTTTCTCGCCGTTAATCATCGTGTATTTAATAAAACTACTAATCCTATGCAAATTATCCTTTTGTTTCTTTGCAATAATGATTAGTTTTTTATCCAACTCATATGGTGTCAACTCATCTTGCAATTTCATAATATCATTTACATCCACTTTATCTTGGTCTATAAATGTTTTAAATTCTTTTCTCATTCGTTTATATGTCTGTTCAACTAACGCTTTATTATTTTTAGTCAATATAAAAACGTAATCAAATCCATTGTCAAATGCTAAAGCCATCAAACCCGTATACGCTCTTGTTTTCCCACTCTGAATCTCTCCCAATAACATAAGCGGATGCTCTCCCTTATAATAGGGATTTCCTAAAACTGTCGATTTCATATTATCAATACAGTATTCACAAGCACTTTCAATGCGCTGTTTTAATTCATCATTATACCCTGTTTCTCCACATTTTGTTTGGTAGTACTCTCCTAAAATCATTCTTTTCTCCTAATCATCCTAAATCTTAAAGTGCGTAAATATTTAAAAAATATTCGATTTGATTTTTCTGTAAAAACATACAAAAATTGTCTCATCATTTCTAAAGACACATCAAATCATCCGAAAATGCTCCAACGCCTCCCTTATCGCCGCTTCTTTGCCTGGCGGGCATTTCGGCTGTCTGGAATTTTCCGATTTCGGCAGGTTATATTTTCCCTCTCAATAATCCCATATTTCTGCTTTACCTGTGCGATATACAAGTTGCTGACTTTCAATCCGCTTTGCTTCAGAACATAATCCTTGATTTCCTCATAGGTGGCCTTGCTCTCCGTAGCCGTCAAATCAAGTTCATCCATCTCTAATTCCACATCGATACGCTTCAACTTATTAGATTTAAGTTTTGAAAGCAACACGATACTTTCTACATGAACCGTCTGACAAAAAAGATCCACTCCCTGCCCCCGCACAAACTCATACCCACCCCCGCAAAGCACCTTCAAATCCCTTGCAAGCGTCGCAGAGTCACAGCTCACATACACAACCCGCTCCGGCTGCACCTTCAGCACCGCCTCCAGCAACTTCTCCCCGCACCCCTTCCGCGGCGGATCAACAACTACAACCTGCGGCCTCCATACCCTGCTGTCTTCCCCAGCCGCATCTCCATCACTCCCACAAAACTTCTCCAACACATCCTCCGCCTTCCCAACAAAAAACTCCGCATTCCTGATCCCATTCCTCTTTGCATTCTTTTTCGCATCCTCTACCGCCTGGGGTACGATCTCGATGCCGTACACCATTTTCGCCCGCTGCGCCAAAAACAGCGAGATTGTCCCAATCCCGCAATATAAATCCCAGACCACCTCTTTGCCGCTCAGCCCCGCATACTCCAGCACCTTCCCATACAACACCTCTGTCTGCACCGGATTTACCTGATAAAACGACAGCGGAGATATCTGAAATGTCACATCCCCAATGGAATCTTCGATCACATCCGCTCCCCACAGCGTTTTTACAACATCCCCCATAATTACATTCGTGCGCCGTTCATTGATATTCAGTGAAATACTCGCCATCCCTTCGATTTCAGCAAGGCTTTCTGACAGCTCTGCTGCCTTTGGTACGTTTGTCCCATTTACAATCAGACAAGCCATCAGCTGCCCTGAGCGGAATCCATACCTGACCAGTACATGCCTGACCAACCCTGTCCCGCTCTTTTCGTCATAAGGCTCAATATGATACCGTTCCATCCAGGCTAACACCCGCGCTATCACTTCCTGATTCTGCGGTACCCCCAGATAACAGTCCTCTATCGGTATCATCGCATGCGTTCTGGCCGCGTAAAAACCAGCCGCCAGCTTTCCGTTCCGGTCTCTCCCGATCGGAAACTGCGCCTTATTCCTATAGCGAAAACCTCCGGGCATCCCCATTTCTTGTATTTCTGACTCCTGCACGCCGGCCCCCGGCATCCCAATCACCGGCTCCAGCCGGATTTGTTCCGGGGAAAAGCCTCCTATGCGGATTAGATGATTGCGGATCTTTTGAAACTTGTATTCCAGCTGCTTTTCATAAGATAATGCCTGAATCTGGCAGCCTCCGCACTGGCGGTGAACCGGACAGAGCGGCTTTACCCGGTCTGGTGATGGCTCCAGCAGCTCGGTCAGCTTTGCGTAACCGTAATTTTTTTTCATTTTGAGAATTTTTGCTCTGATCCGGTCCCCGATAAGAGCATCTTTTACAAAAAATGTCATTGCAGACCCATCCTGATGAGGACCGCCAGATACTTTGCCGATTCCGGAACCATCTGTACTCAGATCTACAATTTCTAATGTGACAATATCATTTTTCTGCATGTTTCCCTCCATCTGATTTCTGTATCGGAAAATCGATTTCCTGAAAAAAATAGTTGCAGCCTGGCTTTTCGCACAAACTGCAACGGTAATTTGAACAATCCGGACACCCTGTCAGATTCAAATACTCGTCTTACGGATATTCGACTCAAACGACCGGTGGAAGCCCAGCCAGTCTGTATTTCCTTCCGGTACATTGACAAACGCTTCCTCCATCGCTTCCATCTTTGCATCCATATTATCTGCAAAGCTGAGCGCCACTGCCTCCGCAAGCGCCGGTTTTTTCGGCGAACCGTATTCCAGCTCTCCGTGATGGGCCAGTATGCAGTGGATCAGCTCGTCCGCCAGCTTTTTCGGAAAGCCTGCGATCCCTGCAATCCGCTCTGTCAGCATCTGCGCCCCGATAATAATATGCCCCAGCAGCTGCCCCTGGTCTGTATAGTCGTTTTCCGGAAAACGGGACAGCTCCCTGAGTTTTCCGACATCGTGAAAAACGGCCGCTGTCACAAGCAGATCCCGGTTCAGTATCGTATACTGTTTTGCAAAGCTTTCGCACAGCTTCGCTACGCCGAGCGTGTGCTGCAGCAGCCCGCCGACAAAGCCGTGGTGCATGGTCTTTGCGGCTGAATGAAATTTAAACGCTTCTTCGAATTTGGCATTTCCGAAAAATCCGATGGTCAGCTGCTTTAAGTATGGATTTTCGATGCGCTGGATCACTTCCATAAGTTCTGCGTACATCTGGTCGGTGTCATACCTGCTGACCGGAAGATATTCTTTCGGGTCATATTCGCCCTGCTTCGCTTTGCGGATGCGCTTGATATTCAGCTGCAAGGCTCCCTGAAAGCTGGTAACGTCCCCGACTACATTCAGATAATCCAGTTTTTCAAAATCATCGATGCCAAGCGATCCCGGATCCCAGATTTTTGCGTCCAGTGTCCCGGTCTTATCCTGCAGTGTCAGTGACACAAACGGCTTTCCTGCCTTTGTGACTGACGGCTGTTTATTTTTGCATAAGTAAATCTCATTGATGCGCTCACCTTCACGCAATGTTTCTATATAACGCATGCTTCTGCCTCCATTTTCTATTTCCCCCTCAATCCGGATGTTTACCTGGTACCCCATCTTGAACCCAAATATCGCTGTCCGGCCTGGATACCTGCCGGGCAGCGATGCGGATCACTAAAATCCCCCTGCCGGGTTCGGATTGCCGCCTGGCCGGATCTGCCGTCCTACCGCAGTACTCCCACTTCTACCACGCAGCTGAATTTCTTGTATCCTTCCGCGTTCTGGCGGTTCGCGGTAATCCTTACTTCTTCGCCTTTCTTTAGATTCAGCACAATCCGCTGGTAGTCGTTCATCGATAAGACTTCTTCTTTATTGATCGACACAATGACGTCTCCCATCTGCAGGCCCGCGGTCATTGCCGGGGAATCTACGACTGCTTCTTTGATATATACGCCTTTTGGTATGTCGTATTCTTGTGATATCGCGTCTGTCACCGTACTTCCTTTGATCCCGATATACGGGACGTTCAGGCCGTTGGAAAGCAGCTCGATAATATCTTTCAGCTCGGAAATCGATACCGCTGTCAACGTGTTCTGCTCCTTTTGGATGTTCGATGACTTTAAAAACAGCCCGATGACTTCCCCATCGGTATTGATCAAAACACCGTTTCCTTTTGCATTTGATACTATATTAGTAGTTAATACAGTGTAATTCCGGTCTTCTGTTGTGATCGTATTTGCGGCCGATGTGATATTTCCGGTCAGTATCGAATAATTGGTGCCCAGGGGGCTGCCGAGCGCAACGACAATTCTGCCCTGCCGTATGCTAAGCGAATTTCCAAGGACAGCCGTTTCGATCTGGTTCCTTGTTGTCTTTTTGATCTTCGCCACAGGTACGCCCAGAACTGCTATTCCGGTATTGCCGTCATATTTGATCAGTTCTGCATCCAGGGTATCGTTATTGATAAATGTGACCCGGATGGATTTCACATCTGCAATAACACTGTATTCTGTCAGGATCAGCAGCTCTTTGCTGTTGTCGCCGATAATCAGCCCGGACGCATTCCCGGTTGCTTCATAGGAGGAATCGAAAATATCCACAACTTCTTTCACGCCGGTCACAGTTACAATGGACTTGTTCACTTCGCTGCCGATCTGGTACAGCTCATTTTGCAGCACCTGGTAATCATCCAGCGTCATATCCTTTTTTTCTGTAATGTAGACCGTCTTTCGTTTCTTATCTTCCTGCTCCTTCTTTTCTTCCGCATCCGTATCGGTCTGTTTGGCAGTATCCGCGGCTGTGTCTTCGGCATGATCCTCGTCTGCAAGCGTATCTTTCGGAATACCGACCCAATGGTCATCCTCCGGCGCGAACCAGGGTTCCATCACCGGCCGCAGTACACAAAAAACAAGGCATGCAACAACCCCGAACAGGATTGCGTATCCGATAGTCGCAATGCCTTTTTGTATCAGCTGTTTTTTGTTGACCGGCTTATCTTTGATCTTCTCTTTGATAAAATGCTGTCCTTCATTTTTATATGGCATGAAAAAACCCCTCTTCCCAATACCAATTTTTACCCATTACACTTTTGTTTTGCGATACCTTATGCTAAGATTATACGAGGAAATGCCATTTATTTCAAGAAAATAAGTGATTTTTCTTATAAATATTACTTTTCACATGCAAAATAATAAGGTAAAATGAGTATGACATGCGAATCACGCTGCCGCCGGCGATGGGCCGAATGCCATAAACTACCCCGTTTTCATACGGTCAGCGCTGTTCACGCGCAGACCTGCCTGAACTGTTACCGTTTTTTCAGAAAGGAACCACTATGAATCAAAAAGTCCTCTACACGTTAGAATATCATAAAATTACCGAACAACTGTCTGCACATGCCTCTTCGGACTGGGCCAAAGAGCATTGCCTGCATTTAAAGCCCATGACTGACAAAAGCCGTATTGAGCAGGCCCAGGCGGAGACGGCCGCGGCGCTTTCGCGTATTTACCGCAAGGGCAGCATTTCCTTCAGCGGCATCCATAAGATCGGCATGTCGTTAAAGCGGTTGGATGTAGGCGGGGTACTCAGCATCGAAGAGCTGCTGCATATCGCATCTTTGCTGGACGTTGCGAAGCGCGCCAAGGCTTACGGCAAAAATGACCGCGACACCGTCCCTGAAGATACGCTGGATGCCATGTTCCAGGCGATCGAGCCGCTGACGCCCCTGTGCGGGGAAATCCGCCGCTGCATCCTCTCCGAGGATGAGATCGCCGACGACGCCAGCAGCCAGCTAAAATCCATCCGCCGCGGGATCCAGGGCATGAACGGGCGCATTCATAACCAGATGACGAACATCCTGAACAATGCCACAACAAGAAGCTACCTGCAGGATGCCGTTATCACCATGCGCAACGGCCGCTACTGCCTTCCGGTCAGAGCCGAATATAAAAACCAGATTTCCGGGATGATCCATGACCAGTCGGCCTCCGGTTCCACCCTGTTTATCGAACCGGCCAGCATCGTCAACCTGAACAACGAATTAAAAGAGCTGTATTTAAAAGAACAGGAAGAAATCGACCGCATTATCGCCGAGCTGAGCAACCTGGTCGCTGCCAGCAGCGAAGCGCTGCGAAACGACTATAAGCTGCTGACGACGCTGGACTTTATATTTGCAAAAGCGGCGCTCGCCCACGAACACAACGGCATTGCACCGGAATTTAACACCGAAGGGCGCATCCACATCCGGCGCGGGCGCCATCCGCTGTTAAATAAAAAATCCGTCGTCCCGATCGACGTGCGGCTGGGCGAAGATTTCAAGCTGCTTGTCGTGACCGGGCCGAACACCGGCGGCAAGACCGTTTCGCTCAAAACGGTCGGGCTGCTGACCCTGATGGGGCAGGCCGGGCTTCACATCCCCGCCGGAGACCGTTCGCAGCTGGCGGTTTTTGAACAGGTATACGCGGACATCGGGGATGAGCAGAGCATCGAACAAAGCCTGAGTACCTTCTCCTCGCATATGACCAATATCGTCACCATATTAAAAAAAGTAAAGGCAAATTCCCTTGTCTTATTTGACGAGCTATGCTCCGGCACCGATCCCACCGAAGGCGCGGCGCTGGCCATCTCCATTTTGTCCCGGCTGCTTTCCCGCGGCGTACGCACGATGGCGACCACGCATTACAGCGAGCTGAAAGTATTCGCCCTTTCAACCGAAGGCGTACAAAATGCCTGCTGCGAATTTGACGTAGAGACCTTAAGCCCTACGTACCGCCTGCTGATCGGCATCCCCGGCAAAAGCAACGCATTTGCCATTTCCGGCAAGCTGGGCCTGCCGGAAGATATCATTGCGGACGCCAGAACACGGATTACGTCCAATGAGCAGAATTTTGAAGACCTGATCGCAGATCTGGAGACAAGCCGCACCACGATCGAAAAAGAACGCCTGGAAATCGAACAGTACAAGCAGGAGCTGGCCAGGCTGCATGCACAAGCCGCAAATAAACAGGAAAAGCTGGACAGCCGCCGCGACAGGATCATTCAGGAAGCAAACGAACAGGCGCTTGCGATCCTAAAGGAAGCCAAAGACGCCGCCGACGCCAGCATCCGCAATTTCCACAAATACGGCACCACCAACCCATCCGCCAGCGACCTGGAAAAAGAGCGGGCCGCGCTGCGCGGCAAAATGAACGAAACCGAATCCCGCATTGCCAAAAATCAGAAACAACCGGCCGCCAACCACAAAGTACCGAAAAACCTCCGCCTGGGCGACGCCGTACGCGTCCTCAGCATGAACCAGCGCGGCACAGTATCCACGCTGCCGAACGCAAAAGGCGACCTTTTCGTACAGATGGGCATCCTGCGCACACAGGTCAATATCAAAGACCTTGTTCAAATCGAAGAAGAAAGCGCCGCCTCATCCAAAAAATCCGCCAAAACAGGCGCCGGAAAAATACGTATGTCCAAAGCTTCCAGCATTTCAGCAGAAATCATGCTGATCGGCAAAACGGTAGACGAAGCCATTATCACACTGGACAAATACCTGGATGACGCTTACCTGTCCCATCTGTCCACCGTACGCGTCGTACACGGAAAAGGAACCGGAGCCCTGCGCAACGCCGTCCATCAGCATCTGCGCCGGATCAAATACGTAGATTCCTTCCACCTGGGCGAATTTGGCGAAGGAGATTCTGGCGTGACGATTGTAACGTTTAAATAAATCAAACCAACGAAATCAAGGAGGAGTTATGGCCGCAAAGCAAAAAATATTAATCGTAGACGATGATGTAAATATTGCAGAACTAATCTCCCTCTACCTGACCAAAGAATGCTTTGAAACAAAGATCGTCAACGACGGAGAAGAAGCGCTGGCCGCGAACCAGCAATTTGCGCCGAACCTGATCCTGCTCGACCTGATGCTGCCCGGCATCGACGGCTACCAGGTCTGCCGCGAAATCCGCGCAAAAAGCAATGTTCCGATTATCATGCTGTCTGCCAAAGGGGAAATTTTTGACAAAGTGCTCGGGCTGGAGCTGGGGGCAGACGACTACATTATGAAGCCGTTCGACTCCAAGGAAATGGTCGCACGCGTGAAGGCTGTCCTGCGCCGTTACCAGCCGCTGCAGCCGGCCGCGAGCCAGCCGGCTTTGAAGATCGCTGAGTATCCGGGGCTGGTTGTGAATTTGTCGAATTACAGTGTGGAGTATCACGGGAGGCAGCTGGACATGCCGCCGAAGGAGCTGGAACTGCTGTATTTCCTTGCGTCGTCGCCGAATCAGGTATTTACGCGGGAACAGCTGCTGGATCATATCTGGGGGTATGAGTATATTGGGGATACGCGTACGGTGGATGTGCATGTAAAGAGGCTGCGGGAGAAGATTAAGGATACGGAGCAGTGGGGGATTGCGACTGTGTGGGGGATTGGTTATAAGTTTGTTGTGAAATAGGAAAGGACCCGCCTCTATGAAACGCACCCTATATTTAAAATTTTTATCCGGTTACCTCGTCTTCGGCATCCTCGGCTTCATCCTCGTATCCACCGTCACGCATCACGGCCTGCGGAACCAGGTGGAAGCCAGCGAAGCGCGTACGCTGTACACGGAATGCACCGAAATTGCCTCCCGCTATGCCCTGAACTACTATAACGGCAGCCTGGAGCTATCCGACCTGCACAGCCAGCTGGAGACGATCAGCCGCTATATGAATACCCAGATCAAAGTGATTGACGTATCCGGCCGCATCATTATCGACTCCGCCAATGCCCAGGCCCTTCATCAGGATATGAAGATTGAGGGCTTTACGATCAGTGACTTCGGCAGCAGCTATTATGTCATCAACCGTTTTTACCAGACGTTCCGTGAAAACCAGCTGACGGTATTTGCACCGATCACCCCTGGCTACAAGGTGCGCGGTTATGTGCTGATACATAAGCCTGTTGCGGATATCTACGCTTACAGCTATGAGCTTTTGAATGTAGTATATATTACGCTGCTGCTGATTTTCCTGCTGGCTTTTGTGATTCTGTTCTTATTCTCGCTGCTGATTTACCGGCCGATCCGTAAGATCACCTCGGTCGCGGACGCCTATATTGACGGTGATTTTTCGCAGAAGATGAATATCCATACACAGGATGAGCTGGGCCACCTGGCGGCTGCGTTTGACTATATGGCGAATGAACTGAATACGTTGGAGGATGACCAGCGCAAATTTGTGTCCAACGTCTCCCACGACTTCCGTTCTCCGCTGACTTCTATTAAGGGCTACATTGAAGCAATTTTGGACGGAACCATTCCTTATGAGATGCAGGACAAGTACCTGAATATTATTTTGTTTGAAACAGAACGGCTGAACAAGCTGACAAGCAGCCTTCTGGAACTGAATAAATTTGGGTCGCACGGCAAGACGATGCTGTATTTGAAACGTTTTGACATTAATTATATTATCCGTATGACTGCCCTGACCTTTGAAGGGATCTGCAGCGAAAAGCATATTTCCATCGAGCTGATCCTGTCCGGCCAGACCTTGTATGTTACCGCTGATCTGGCCAAAATCCAGCAGGTTATTTATAATCTGACTGACAACGCGATCAAATTCAGCCATCCGGATTCCTCCATTACCATCGAAACGACAGAAAAAAACGGCAAAGTCTTTGTATCCGTTAAGGACTCCGGCATCGGTATTCCGAACGACAGCCTGAAAAAAATCTGGGAACGGTTTTACAAAACAGACCTTTCCCGCGGAAAAGACAAACGCGGCACCGGGCTGGGCCTGGCTATCGTGAAGGAGATTATTCAGGCACATGATGAAAATATTAATGTGATCAGTACGGAGGGCGTTGGGACGGAGTTTATTTTTACATTGACGCTGGCAAAAGAATAGCAAATTGCCGGAAAAGCATCTGTATCTCCGCTTTTCCGGCAATTTTTTACCGATAAATATTGCAATCACAAAACTATACTAATTCAATAATTACCTGCATAGCCCCATCACCTTTACGCTGGCCCAATTTAATAATTCTGGTATATCCGCCGTTCCGGTCAGTGTATTTCGGTGCAACCTCGTCAAACATCCTGGCAATCATGTCTACTTTTTTCTTATCCTTACGCTTATTGGATGTAACCACCTTGCCATCTTTTCTGGTTGTTTCTGAGCTTGTTACAGGATAGAGGATTTTCAGCATTTCCCTTCTTGCATGCAGACGGGACGGCAGATCTTTTTTGATGGTCTTGTCGACTTCATCATATACGGTCTTGCGTTTGCCGTCTACGACTTCTTTTACCCGCTTGCCTTCCGCATCCTTGCGCGGAACCTTTGCTTTTACGGTTACTTCTTCAAAATTGTCCTTTTCACGGACAGCCATGGCAATCAGCTTTTCCGCAATCTTGCGGATTTCTTTTGCCCTGGCTTCTGTCGTGACAATCTTGCCGTGATACAGCAGCATTGTCACCTGGTTACGCAGTAATGCTTTTCTCTGGGAAGAATTTTTTCCCAATTTACGATACATTGCCATTTTGATTTCCTCCAAATCGTGGTACATTCGGCAGCACGCATTGGAATTACCTGCCGGATGCTGATTTTTATTTTCAATTCGCCACTCAGTTAAGACCGGGCTGCACGCTTACGGGCTTACCATCCCAGCCTGGAGCTTTTATTCGTCTCCTGGATTTAACTGAAGCCCTAACTCTTTCAGTTTTGCCAATACCTCTTCTAAAGACTTACGTCCAAGGTTCCGAACCTTCATCATATCATCCGGCGTACGGTTGGTCAGTTCTTCTACCGTATTGATGCCTGCCCGCTTTAAGCAGTTGTAAGAACGCACGGACAATTCCAGCTCGTCAATGTTCATTTCGAGGACTTTTTCCTTCGCGTTGTCTTCCTTCTCAACCATGACCTCAGCTGTCTTCGCATTTTCGGACAAGTCGATAAAGAGATTCAAATGTTCACTTAATACCTTAGCTGCAAGGCTTACCGCCTCATCCGGTTCTAACGTCCCATTTGTAAATACTTCCAGTGTCAGCTTATCATAATCGGTGATCTGGCCGACACGGGTATTCTGCACGGTCAGATTCACGCGCTCCACCGGGGTATAAATGGAATCTACGGCAATGACGCCGATCGGAAGCTCCGGATTTTTATTTTTATCTGCGCTGATATATCCACGGCCTTTTGTGATCGTCAGCTCCATATAGAGCTTGGAGTCCGCCCCGCCGTTTAAATGGGCGATCTCCAGCTCCGGATTTAAAATCGCGATATCAGAATCGACCTGAATATCTGCGGCCGTAACTACACCTTCACCTTCAAATTCGATGTAAGCAACTTTAGACTCGTTTGTACTGCTGGTATTTTTCAATGCCAGATTCTTAATGTTCATAATGATCTCAGAAACATCTTCCTTGACGCCAGGAATGGAACTGAACTCATGCAAAACACCATCAATTTTCACCTGACTTACGGCCACTCCCGGAAGGGAAGACAGCATAATTCTCCTGAGAGAATTACCGAGCGTCGTACCATAGCCCCTTTCCAAAGGCTCCACTACAAAACGTCCGTACTTTTTGTCTTCGGAAATTTCTGCAATTTCAATATTGGGTCTTTCAAAATCGAACACTACCAAGTCCCTCCTTTTCGGATCAAGTGTGCATTACATCATTTATTTCGAATATAACTCGACAATGAGCATTTCGTCTACCGGCACATCGATCATTTCACGGGTTGGCAATTCTTTTACGGTTCCCTGCAGATTTTCAAGGTTCACATCAATCCACTCCGGAACGAGCCTGCCAGCGGTTACTTCTACGATATCCTTCATTCTCTGAATGCTCTTCTTGCTTTCTTTGATCTCTACCACATCTCCTGCTTTTACGCGGTAAGACGGGATCTTTACCTGCTTTCCATTGACTAATACGAACTTGTGTCCGACGATCTGCCTTGCTTCCCGGCGGGTCCTTGCGTAGCCCATGCGGAATACCACATTATCCAGCCTGGATTCCAGCATTGTCATCAGGTTCGTACCTGTCATGCCTTTCATCCGGTCTGCTTTTTCATAATAGTTATGGAACGGCTTTTCCAATACGCCGTAAATAAACTTTGCTTTCTGTTTTTCACGCAGCTGCATCGCATATTCAGACATCTTTTTATTGGTGCGCTGCTGTGTCCTTCTGGACTTTTTATTATATCC
The DNA here is from genome assembly GCA_947564835.1 of uncultured Eubacterium sp. Taxonomy (GTDB): domain Bacteria; phylum Bacillota; class Clostridia; order Lachnospirales; family Lachnospiraceae; genus Eubacterium_J. Next base: position 12,329 of record CANOET010000017.1, read on the forward strand.
CAAAAAACTTGGCTCCAGACCAAGCGCTCTACATCTTTTCAGTACAGGTACTCTATTTACTGCCATCTTCGTCTATCCCTCCTAATTAAACTCTTCTGCGTTTTGGCGGACGGCATCCGTTATGAGGCACCGGAGTCACGTCCCGGATGGAAGTAACTTCGAGGCCGCATGCAGAAAGCGCACGGATTGCTGCTTCTCTTCCTGACCCTGGTCCTTTTACCATGACATCGACTGTTTTTAAACCGTGTACAAGAGCTGCTTTTGTAGCTGTCTCTGCTGCCATCTGTGCAGCATACGGAGTAGATTTCTTTGAACCTCTAAATCCAAGGCCGCCTGCGCTTGCCCAGGATAAGGCATTTCCCTCAGTATCTGTGATCGTAACGATCGTATTATTAAAAGATGACTGAATATGTGCCTGACCACGTTCAACGTTTTTCTTAATACGCTTTTTTGTTACTTTTTTTGCAACTTTCTTAGCCATTTCTAAACTAACCTACTTTCTCTGATTATAATTTCGCAGCGATGCTACGTTCCTTATTTCTTCTTATTTGCAACAGTTCTCTTCGGACCTTTTCTTGTCCGTGCGTTTGTCTTTGTCTTCTGGCCGCGGACCGGAAGCCCTTTCCTGTGACGGATTCCGCGATAGCAGCCGATTTCCTGCAGCCGCTTGATATTCAGAGCGATTTCCCTGCGCAGATCGCCTTCTACGGTTTGGGATTCGTCAATGACTGCGCTGATCCTTTTTACTTCTTCATCTGTCAGATCCCTGCAGCGGGTATCCGGGTTTACTTTTGCATCTGCAAGAATACGGTTTGAACTTGCCCTGCCAATGCCGTAGATATAAGTCAAACCGATTTCCACACGTTTCTCTCTTGGTAAATCTACACCTGCGATACGTGCCATGTGTATTGCACCTCCATAATTTTTAAATTCGTATAGTATTGTGATGTGACTCTGACACTTTTTACCAGTATCCCCTCGGTATAAAAGATACCGGCCCCAGCAGTGTCCGCTGTTTATTATGAATCAGCAGGGGCTTCCTGCTGACAGCCGCACATAATAAATAAGTCTGCAGATTTGTTTCTGCTTGTCTGCAAAAAGCGCCGTTTTATCCCTGGCGCTGTTTGTGTTTTGGATTTTCGCAGATAATCCGGATGCTTCCTTTTCTTTTGATTACCTTGCATTTTTCGCAGATCGGTTTTACGGATGATCTTACTTTCACAGCTGGTCCTCCTTTCTTTGCGCGTGATGGTGCCGGGCCGTTTGGGTTGCTTCCATAAATATAATGCTGCGGAAGAAGGATGGGCATCCTTTGGTTTTGGGGATGCTTCCTGGTTGGTGGGCTGGCACTTCAGCGTTTATTCCAAAGCGTTCAGCTGACATTATAGCATGATATGGGGAAAATTGCAAGATGAAAATAAAAATACTATGAAATATTTTGGGAGAGGGGGGGGATTTATTGGGGATGCGGACGCCGGATGAGGGGGAAAGGGCCTGGTTTCCGGCTTCTAAACATTCTTTCCAACGTCGCCGGAAGCCAGGCCCTTTCCCCCTCATCCAGCGTCCGCACAGCCACAAAAAAAGGATTATTTATTGCTCTTTCTCCAGATATGCATCTTTTCTGCTTCTGCAATCAATTCATCCCTAAAGTCCGGATGAGCGATGGAAATAATCGCTTCGGCCTTTTCCCATGTGGAAAGCCCTTTTATATTGACAATACCGAACTCGGTTACGAGAAAATGCGTATTTGCGCGTGTATCCGTTACAATCGAGCCTGGATTCAGCGTCGGCAGGATTCTGGATTTTACCTGGCCGTCTTTGGTCTTATAGGTAGAAGAACAGCAGATAAAGCTTTTGCCGCCCTTAGATAAATAAGCGCCCAGGACGAAATCCAGCTGCCCGCCTGCGCCGCTGATATGCTTGGTTCCGGCGGATTCTGAGTTTACCTGTCCGAAAATATCCAGATCAACAGCATTATTGATCGACATAAAATTGTCCAGTGAGGAAATTGCCCGGATATCATTCGTATAGCTTACCGGCGCGCTTAAAATTTCAGGATTTTCATCCAGATAATCATACATCTTCTTTGTGCCGCATCCGAAAGCGAACGCCTGGCGGAAACGGTCAATATTTTTCCTGGAGCCGTTGATCTTGCCCGCTTTTGCAATGTCTACAAATGCATCAACATACATTTCGGTATGGACGCCCAGGTCTTTTAAATCCGATTCTGCAATCAGGGAACCAACCGCGTTCGGCATTCCGCCGATTCCAAGCTGCAGGCATGCCCCGTCCGGGATTTCATTCACGATCAGCTTAGCAACTGCTTTATCAACGTCGCTGGCTGCGCCGCCCCCGCCCATTTCTGCGATCGGCGGATTGCTGCCTTCCACAATAAAATCAACGTCTGAAATATGTACATTGTTCTCTGTCCCGCCAAGGCAGCGCGGCATATTTTCATTTACTTCCACAATTACGGTTGCGGATGTTTCTACGACCGCTGCCAGATGGGAAGCATTCGGGCCAAAGTTAAAAAATCCGTGTTTGTCCATCGGCGCTACCTGGAACATGGCTACCGCATTCTTTTTTGTGTTGGACGCACGGTAGTAACGCGGCAGTTCCGAATAACGGATCGGCGCATAGTACGCGCATCCGCGGCTGATCAGCTTGCGCTCAATCCCGGACATATGCCAAGAGTTCCATGTAAAATGCTCCCCTGCATCCTCGCGCTCAAAAATAGCCGGTACCTTTAACAAAATACCGCCCCGGACATTGACATCCTTTAATTCATCGGTGCGTTTTGCAAGCGCCTGATCCAATGCGTCCGGAGTTCCGTTGCACCAGCCGTAATCGATCCAGTCGCCGGAGTGTACGGCTTTGACAGCTTCGTCAGCTGACACCAGTTTCTGTTGATATTCTTCTGCGTATCCCATGATGACCTCCTTCATGATACTTTGTTGCTGATCCTACTATTGTTAATAGTTTAACGATAAGTCTATACTACCATGTTTAAGCGGGATGTGCAAGTACCGGAGGCGAAAAATGGAAAAAAGACACATCATTGCCGTTACAGTTCACATCTGTCCAAAAAGCAGGACAGATGTGAACTGTAACGGCATCCAGCCCATGGAAAGTTCGCCTTCGGCGAAGGGCTGGATGCTTGGCAAGCCACATTCCTTGGCCTTGTTCAAGCAGCAAGTGCTTGAACAAAGTGTGAACAGTAACTCATTGCCTGCTCCAGCTCCGGTAAAACCAGAGGGAAATCCCGGTTCCGATACACCATCCCACAGGCCACGCACACCAGATTCCGACAGCATCCCCCACAGCAGCCGAAAACAAAAACGCCAGCGCCACCCGCAGCACCAGATCAGAAAAAGTAGCAGCCATAAACTGCTTCATAGCCCCCGCGCCGCGCAGCACCCCGTCGGCTATCAGCTTAGCAGAGACCACAAAATAAAACGGCGCCAAAATCTGGAGAAACTGCTGCCCGGTATGCAGCGCTTCGGCAGAAGAAGTATCCAGAAACAACAGCAGCAGATATTTTCCAAAAAATACATACAAAAGGCAAAGCGGGAGACACAGCACCCATACCAGCTTCACTCCGGCCCGGAAGCCTTCCCGGACGCGTGCGTAGATATTCGCGCCGATATTTTGCGCTGTGAAATTAGAGATCCCGTTGCCGATCGTAGTAAAAGAGGTAATCACCAGATTGTTCAGCTTCACCGCGGCGGAATACCCGGCAGCGACACTGACACCGAAGCTGTTGATCCGCCCCTGGATCAGGATATTGCCGATGGATACAAAGGATTGCTGCAGGATGCTTGGAACTGCGATGACGGACAGTTTTTTTAACAGGCTCCAGGAAAAAAATGCGGCTTTGGAGCTTGTTTGGATCAAGGACAGCCGTTTCAGGACAAGCAGCACCGAACAGATGCAGCTGATCCCCTGGCATAAAAACGTTGCCCATGCGACGCCTGCGATTCCCATCGCACAGTATGTAACAAACACAAAATCTGCGATAATATTTGCCGTTGAGGAAAAAGCCAGAAATAAAAATGGCGTCCTGGAATCCCCCAGGGCAGAAAAAATCCCGGTGGCAATATTATAAAAAAATAAAAACGGCAGGCCCAGGATATAAATATTCAGATAAAGGGCAGAGTCAGACAGAATCTCTTCCTGTGTCTTCATCATCCGCAGCAGCAGCCCGCAGGAGGACAGCCCGAATACCATCAGCACGGCACAAAGCACCGCGCTGGCTGCCAGCGCCGTATAGACAGTGGTTTTCATATTTGTGTAATCTTTTGCCCCGAAAAACTGGGAGACAATGACAGAACAGCCCATATTGCATCCAAAGGCAAAGGCGATAAAAATAAGCGTAATATTATAGCTGTTCCCCACAGCCGCCAGTGCATTTTCACCAATAAATTTTCCCGCAATCAGGGAATCGGCGATGTTATACAGCTGCTGAAAAAGAATGCTGCCGAACATAGGCAGGCAGAAGGACCATAGCACTTTCTGCGGATTCCCGACGGTAAGGTCTTTATTCATAACCATAATTCCTCCAAAACAGTTATTATTTTGTGTTACCGTTCACACCCAAAAAGCAGGACAGCTGCGAACTGTAACGGCATCCAGCCCATGGAAAGTTCGCCTTCGGCGAAGGGCTGGATGCCTGGCAGGCCGCATTCTTTGGCTTTGGCCTTGTCCAAGCAGCAAGCGCTTGAACAAGGTGTGAACAGTGACTATTTTGTAACACTCTGCTTTCGGTCTGCAAGGGCCGTTCTTTACAGAGCGCCCGTTATGTATTATAATACGCCCGGAATAATATTTAAAATACATCGTTGATATAGGAGATATATAAAAATCATATGGATATTAATTTCGAACATTACAAGATTTTTTATTATGCGGCAAAATACAAAAACATTACACACGCAGCCGCCGCAATGGGCAGCAACCAGCCAAACGTAACAAGGATCTTAAAGCTGCTAGAAGCAGAGCTGAACTGCAAGCTGTTTTTGCGTGAAGCAAGGGGGATTACGCTGACCAGGGAAGGGGAGCGTTTGTACGAGCATGTGCAGATAGCCGTCACACAGCTGCAGAATGCCCAGGAGGAGCTGGCTGCGCAATCTTCAGACGAGGTGGGGACTGTGGAGATCGGAGCGACAGAAACAGCGCTGCACCTGTTTTTGCTGGATGCACTGCACGGCTTTAAAGAGCTGCACCCCAAAGTCAGGATTAAAATACAAAACCACACGACTCCTGAAATCCTGAAAAAACTGGCATACGGCAGCCTGGATTTTGCGGTGCTGACCACCCCGTTCGAATGCCGGAAATTTGCGGTCACAGATTTAATCACTTTTTCCGAAATCCTGACCGGAGGAAACCAGTATCAGGAGCTGGGCAAAAAAAGCTGGGATTTGCGGGAGCTGGAAATGTATCCATGGGTCGGCCTTGGAAAGGGAACCGCCAGCTATGAGCTGTATCAGGCGTTTTTCTTTGAACAGCATGCGCAGATTGAGCCGGATACGCAGGCTGCTACCTCTGATTTGCTGATTCCCTTGATTCAGAATAATTTCGGGATTGGGTTTGTCCCTAAGATGATGGCGCAGCCGCTGCTGGAGGCGCATATGCTGGTGCGGGTGCCGTTAAAGTGCAGGGCGCCGGAGCGCAGAATTTGCCTGGTGGCGGATAGGGGGCGGGGTGCGGGCAGGGTGTCGGTGGAGCTGCAGAAATATTTGCGGGGGATTTTTTGATGGATTTTCGGGTGCCCGGTAGGTGTTGAGTGGCCGTGGAGGGGGATGTGGCCCCAGCCCGCAGAGTCGTCCGGTTAGCCACATCCCCTTGCCAATCACAAAATTATTGAAATTAGAAAAATCCGTCAAGACGCTGCGAAAATGACAAAACAGAAAAAGGCTGCCGCATCAGGACGTAAATGCTATTTCCTGATGCGGCAGCCTTTTTCCTATAAAATCCTACCTGCCAGCAGTCTGAGGAACCAGTTGCCTGCCCTCAAACGTACCGATTCATTGATGTTTAATCCATAGATTCATGATCTGTGCTTGTAAAACCGGATGCATCATGCCCTCCCGCAGAATCGGAATCTCCTGTATCCGATACCGTGGCATTTGTATCTGCTGCATCATCCGTCTGGCTGTCTTTTCCTGCAGTGTCAGAGGAAATGTCCGGATGCGCCGGATCTGTATATGGATCGTTTTTGCTTGCTGTTTCTTCCTGCATCACGTCGTCGGATGCGGTGTCTCCCGAAGCGGATGTATCTGTATCCGGAAGCGGATAAGGATCCTTTTTGTTGGAACTGTCTTCTGTCAGCGTGTCATCCGGATCTTCCTTGCTGCCTGAATCGGAAGGGGTATCCCCTTTGGAAGGGCTGCTTGTGCTGTCGGATGCGGCAGGGTCCTTGGAAGGGCTTGTGCCGTTTGCTTCCCCTTTGCCGGAAGAAGTGTTCTGATCAGAAGTATTTGTTCCTGGATTCTGGTTTGCTGCGTTCTGGTCGGCTGGGGCAGAATTGCTGCTGCCTGTGCCTGCCTGGTCGGAAGACGAAGGCTTTTGCGCGCTGTCCGTGCTGCCGTTTGCAGCGGATGTTATCGGATTGCCGGTATGGCCCGGTTTTGCGGCAGAATTGGTCCCGCCTGCACCGGAAGCGGCTGTTGTATCATCGGTTGTTGTTTGATTGTCAGCAGAAGCGCTGCCGGCCTGCTGATTCGCGTCCACGGCTGAAGCGGTGGAACTGTCCGGTTTGTTTGCGGTATTGTTATCCGGGATTTGATTTAATTGTTCGCTGTCCGCAGCATTTGCTGATGCTGGCTGCGCACCGGAATCCGGCCCCGGAGTCTGGCTGCTTGCCTGCTGGATGGTTGTTTCCAATTCACTGACGGTCTTATCTGTCCATTCTGCAACATTAAAATCAGAATCTGCAGAAGTTTCTGCAACTGCATGGATGAGTGTCAGCTTGCCAGGCGTAATGCCAAGGGAATCAGCGTCATCCTTTACTTCTTTTGATACGGGAATCGTATCGATCGAACAAATATTTGATTTTTCTACGGAAAGAGAATTTACCCTGGAAGTAATGGATTTCGCTTTTGTGTCATTGCTGGAATAAACGCTGACAATCACATGGTTATATTCTTCCTGGTTAATATAATGGTCTTTTTCCAATTGTCCGATGGTTACACCTAATGCAGTGGTGATGTTCTGATTCTTAATATCAGATTCAATGGATGAAACAATTTGCTGCCCTTCAGTATTAATGCCGGAGACCGAGATGACTTTATCATAACGGTTCAAAGCATATTCAATCGAAGGATTGATATCCAGGCTGACGTAAGAATAAGGCTCTACGTAGCTGTGGGAACCAATGCCCGCGAAAGATAACAGAACCAATGCCAGCGAAGCACAGATGGAAAGCTTCTGCACCATGCGGTTCGGGGTCTGCTTTTGTTGGATGAAAAGCTCCTGCCCGATGGAATAACCCTTATTTTTCAGTTTGCGGAAAGTCCCATCGTCACATAATGCCACCGCAGCGCCATTACTGCATTCTACTATGACGGCTTTCAAAGTAGATGGCTCCTTTCTTTCTTAGAGTAGCTTCCTAAATAGCTAATAACTGTGACAGAAATACAACCCCGGCAACATTTGGTTGGGTTGGTTGGTGCCTGCTAAATGTGGCTTAAATATTCGGCAAGCTTGGGATAATCACCGGAAAGTATTTCTGCTGCGGTTATTATGTATTTACGATGACGCTCCAGGATTTTTCGGGGTACCTTTGCATTTTCGGAAATAATTTTAATCGGCAGCTGTTTGGTGGCCTTCATATTACTGATCAGGACCGGGTGTTCCTTCAGATAGCGGATGGCGCTGGCACAGGAATCCTTGGTCTTTCCGGCTTTGGGCGAACATTCGGTCAGCTCGGTAAAAGTGATTCCATAGATATCCAGATATTCGGAAATGGCAACGATCTCGTCCAGCAGCGGATTGTCGTCCGATACGGACGCTTGTTTCATAACGTTGATCTGAAATCCCATATTTTCCGTATCCTCGTCCACTTCGCCTTCAAATAAATACGGCTCCGTCTGCATCTCAGAAGCAAACCGCGCCTGGGAACGAAAATAATCGGTCAGACGGTGTTCGATCAAAAGCCTTGCATAGGACGGAAACGCGCCTTTTGATTCATTATAGGAATCAATCGCGTTGGAAAAGGCGATGAGGGCAATCGACCATTCATCGTCGCTTTTGCTGATATAATGTTTTGAAAATTTGCTTGCGCAATTTAATATAAAGTTTTCATTTTTATGAATGAAGGCATTCCGCTTGCGCTCATCATTTGCCGCCGCAAGCGCCTCTTTCCCCATATTAAATAACATAAATTCTCCCTGGTAGTACAAGTGAACTGTTACAAATCAAGATACAGTATACCACGAATTATCATTTTTAACAGTATTATTGTAAAATTTCCTGTTAGAAATTAATACAAATTATGCATCAGCCTTCTTCCGGCATTTTCCATGCAAGCGCTGCCTGGCGGTACCTGCGGGACAGCTCCAGGCAGGTATCCGTCCGCCCCGCGCCCGCCGCGGCCAGCTGCTCATAGCAATCCCCCAGCCTGCCAAGCGCAAGATCCCCGCCTGTACGTACATGCAGGACCGGAGCCGTCTCTTCCGCGGCGCAGCGGTACCAGCGGACAGCTTCTTGATAGTCTCCCGCCTCGTAAAAATATGCCCCGAGCTCGCAGCCGATCTCAGAACACGGATGGTAAGCCATGGCACGCATGGCATATTTCAAAAAACCGGCGGTGTTTTGCTGTATCCGCATACAGCGGCTTAAAATACAAAGCGCCCGGGCAATGCGGTCCTGCGACGGCGCATCCCGGTCATCCTCCTGCTGCAGCGTCTGCAGGAAAACCGGCTGTGCCTGTAAAAAATCTTCGTTACTGCCTGCAATAAACAGTTCTTTCGCATACATCGCATGCAGCTTGTCCGACAGCGGCTGCCCCTGGCCAAAGGCGCGCAAAAACACCCCAAAATCCCGTTTGCTGTGATCGGAAACCGGCAGATGCAGGATTTCGATTTCACTGTCAAAAACAACCGGCTGTGTACGTACCGTCTCATGAACCGGATCGCACCATTGAAATTCACGCAGACGTTTATAAAGCTTCGGACGATATTCGTTGCGGATATTCATGACCGTATTATACTTGTCCGGCGTAATATATTTCATCTGCACAATCTCTATTTCAGGCAGCAGGGACTGTTTCAGCAGTGCAAACCGCCCGCGGTTTTCCGGATCAAGCACCTCATCGGCGTCAGCGGTGTAAATATATTCTTTCGTAGCCTTGGAGAATGAGAAATTACGTGCAGCGCTGAAATCATCCTGCCATGGAAAATCATAGACCTTGTCCGTGTAATGGCCTGCGATTTCTTTGGTTCGGTCATCAGACCCCGTGTCTACAATTATAATCTCGTCCATCAGATCAGCAATGGACGCCAGACAGCGGTCTAATACGGATTCTTCATTTTTTACGATCATGCATAAGCTGATAGTTGCCATTGCCGCCTCCTTTAGTTTAACATGCTCCTTACAGTACTAGTACCGCATTGCATCACACAGTACCAGAGTGTCTTTTCCATTATACAACAAAAACTCTATCATAAAGACGTGAAAATTGTATGAAAAGTTGCACTTGTTTTCAAAAAATTTTGTAAAATTTTCCAAGAATGAAGCAAATCCGAAAATAATACAGAAAAAATATTCCGATTGTGCTATGGTGAGTAGTGTGCGGTCATTCGCTACAAAAAACATCCCGATCCGGATAACCGTATCCATCGTTCGGGCAGCAGAAAGAAAGGAACTATATGAGTGCAGTCGTTACATTAAAAAAAGGAGAAGGAAGAACGCTGAAAGCAGGCGGAATGTGGATCTATGACAACGAAATCGCTTCCATAGAAGGAGAATATGAAAACGGCGACATCGTACAGGTGCATGATTTTGACGGATTCGCAATGGGAAAAGGATTTATAAACCTGTATTCCAAAATCAGGGTCCGTATGATGACAAGAAATGCGGCACAGGAAATAGACCGCGATTTTATCCGGATGCGTGTGCAGCATGCATGGGACTACAGAAAACGGACGTCCGAAACAGACAGCTGCCGGCTGATCTATGGCGAGGCAGACTTTTTGCCGGGGATTGTCATTGACAAATTCGCAGATGTACTTGTCGTAGAATCACTGGCGCTCGGCATTGACCGGATGAAAGAAACGATCGTAGATGCCGTAAAAGAAACGCTGGCCGCAGACGGCATAGCCATCCGCGGAGTTTACGAAAGAAGCGACGCCAAAGTACGGGAACAAGAGGGGATGCAGCGTTACAAAGGATTTCTCGGCGCAGAATTTGATACCAATGTCAGAATAGAAGAAAACGGCGTACAATATATTGTAGACGTGCAAAACGGGCAGAAAACCGGATTTTTTCTGGATCAGAAATACAACAGGCAGGCGATCCGCCGCCTTTGTGCCGGCGCGGATGTGCTGGACTGTTTTACCCATACCGGTTCCTTTGCACTGAACGCAGCTGCAGCAGGAGCAGCCCATGTCCTCGGTGTGGATGCCTCACAGAGCGGAATTGCGCAGGCACAAATGCATGCGCGCTTAAACGGAGTCGAAGACCGGGTGCAGTTTGTATGCCGGGATGTATTTGAACTGCTGCCAGAGCTGGAGCGTGAGGGCAGGCAATTTGACCTGGTAATTTTAGACCCTCCGGCCTTTACCAAATCCAGAAGCTCGGTGAAAAATGCGGTAAAGGGGTATCGGGAGATTAATCTGCGCGGAATAAGGCTGGTAAAGGACGGAGGATTCCTGGCGACCTGTTCTTGTTCGCATTTTATGACAACAGAGCTGTTTGAACAGACGGTACAGCAGGCGGCACGCATTGCACACAGGCGGCTGCGGCAGGTAGAGTTCCGGACGCAGGCGCCGGACCATCCGATTTTGTGGGCAGCGCAGGAGTCGTATTATCTTAAATTTTATATTTTTCAGGTGTGTAAGGAGCGGTAAGGCAGGAAAATACTGGATTTATGCGGGTTTCAGGAGTTTTAAGCAAGCGAAAAATTATCGTATCTTATCGCAAAATGGCGTAGTTTTTTATAAAATTGGCGTATAAAATGGCGTAGTAAATCATTAGGGAAAAACATTGACACACTAGTAATTTAAGCATTAGCATAAAGGCATTACTGATTGTAGAAATACAGTTAGCAGTGCCTTTATTTTAGTGCTTAAAAATAGAATATCAAATTTCACTCGCCAAAATTGGCGAACAAAAAAATACATTCAAACCAGCAATGCATTATTTATGTATTACACACGTTAGGAGGGCATATCATGGGCATGAATCTAATGTATACGCCGCTTGAAACGATATTTGACGCTACAATGGAGCGTGAAGGCTAGAAATTACGGATCATTCTGGAAACAAAGCTGATAATGTTGCTTATACATGGAATGTCCTTGCTGATTTTGAAGTAGAACAGATTGTAAACGGCAATCAGATCAGATTATATTATGTGTTGATGATGAAAAAGTAATTTATATTACAAGTAGTTGTAGATAGAAATGTTATGGATGAAATGGAAATACTGGTAAAAGATGAACTATCAGTAATGGAAATACCCCTGGAATGTATTTAGCTTTAGGGGTATTTTTTAAGGAAATTATTATTTAAAATAATATATCATTCTCCGACACATTATGTTATAATATTCCATAGTCAGATTAAAACAGCGTAGGGATAGTCTGGTGGTTGTACTTTCCGGAAACGGAAAGGAGGTACATATGGATACGTTAGAAGTTTTGACGTTGCTGTTAGTTATATTCGCAGCTTTATCTTATCTCGACAACCATCATAAAAAGTAAAACGGCTATCTCCTACGCCAATAGGGGATAGCCAGCTACTTAATTATTTACATTAATTAGTTTCCGGTGACAATCATCGGACGTTGCAGAATCCTATAACTGTCTCTAACCTGATTATAAATGATACCTTGCTCATTTGCAAGCGTTAATTTAGGAAATGGGGATGTTTTTTGTCCCCATTTTTTCAATTTCAATCGGCTCTGTACTGCAGGCGCAGCAAAGCCAGTTAGAAACTGTATGTAAATAACCTACGTCATTTTCATACAGTTCTGTCATTTTATTTTTTTCTGTTTTCCTTTGGGTTTCTTTTTTGTTTTTCTTCTGGCTGACTGGTCAGCTTGGTATCAATAATCTTTTCAATCAGCATACGCTTCACATAGACATCAAAGCTTAACATACATAAAAAAGAAAACAGCTGCAGATTCTCGCGTTCCTCGGACGGAGCATCCGGAAATGTATGGCTGCTTGTTTGGAACTTGCGTGTAATATCCTTGGCAAGCATACCAGCCTCCTCCTTTTCCAAGCCGAATACTTCCTCATAGATCGCGGTCAGATCCAGCGCGCCTTTTCCGGAAAAATACCTGTCCGTAATCGGATTCAGCAGATGCTGGATATCGCTGATGCTCAGGATTCCTTTAAAGTAATAAATGAAGATCAGTGTCAGCAGATGCTCTTTGGAATATTTCTTTTTATCCGGCGGCGGGAGCAGGTTGTTTTTCGTATAATTATTGATCATAGTTTTGGTCAGAATTTTATCGTCCGGATAACGCCTTGTAGCTTCCAGCTGCTTGTCCATAAATGTAGTGACCTGATCCATGTACAGGTCTATATTGGGAATATCCTCCGGCTTGATGTAGTCAATCCGGTTCAGGCTCGATAGAATGCTGTTTAGAAGGTCCTTTTCATCAATTGTCATATTATCACCTCTGAGGTACATTATAGAGGAATCAAATGCTGATGGCAAGGGAAAAATTTTTTCGGATGGCAGAGCGGCCCCAGGCCGTGGATAGTAACATGAACGCTTGCAAATGAGCAAGGTATCATTTATAATCAATCCGGTACTGCGTTGTGCAATTAGAGGCAGCCAGAGGGTATTTGCCGTGTCCGATATCTGTCGCCTGGAATTAAAATTTTGCAATTCAGAAAAGGAGATTATAATGAAAGTAGCATTTATCGGAGCCGGCCGCGTCGGCTGCTCCATCGGAAAATATTTATCAGAATCCGGCGTTCCGGTTACCGGCTATTACGATACCGCAAAAGAATCCGCTGCCAGTGCAGCCAGATTCACTGCCAGTGAGGCGTTTTCTTTTATAGAAGCCCTCATCTCACAAAGCAGCCTGATTTTCCTCACCACTCCGGACGGCCTGATACAGCCAACCTGGGAAAAAATCCGCCCGCTGCCCATCACCGGAAAAATCATCTGCCACTGCAGCGGTGCTTTGCCCGCAGACGCCTTTACGGGTATCGCACAAACCGGTGCCCACGGCTGTTCTCTCCATCCGATGCTGCCTTTTTCTGATCGTTATACTTCTTATCAGCAGTTAAAGCATGCCTTTTTTACAATCGAGGGACAGGAAGCCGCGGTACAGGCTGTAACAGAGCTGTTCAGCAGTCTTGGCAACACCGTCTGCCAAATCAAAAGCGCATGCAAACCATCCTACCATGCGGCAGCAAGCATTCTGAGCAATCAGGTAATCGCCGTACTGGATACCGGTTACCGCCTGCTGGAAAGCTGTGGATTTTCCAGGGAAGAAGCGCGAAACGCTACAAAAGAACTGGTGCGTCTGAATATCGAAAATGTACTGCAGCATGACTGTGCCGCAGCGCTGACCGGGCCGATTGAGCGGGGTGATATGCAGACGGTACAAAAACATCTGGACTGCCTGCCGCAGGATGACCAGCAAATGTACCGCGTACTTGGCGCCAAACTGGTGCAGATTGCCAGACAGAAAAATCCTGGCCATGATTATACAGATCTTTTAAACCTTTTGCAGAAAAGCTGAAGATGTGTGGCTAACCGGATGACTCTGCGGGAAGCGGCCAGAGAACGCGCCCCACAGAGTCTGGTTATTGGCAGGCTTTACAACATCTGATTGCGTTCCTCATCCGGCGAACCGCCCGGTCACCTGGCAGGCTCTGCCTTGGACTGTTCCTGAAGACGTCCAAGCACCAGATCATATCCGTCATGCCCATAATTCAGCGACCGGTTCACCCTGCTGATCGTTGCTGTAGAAGCGCCTGTGATTTCCGCGATATCCATATAGGTCCGGTTATCCCTGAGCATATGCGCTACTTCAAACCGCTGCGACAGCGCCTGCAGTTCATTGACTGTACACACATCCTCAAAAAAACGATAACACTCTTCCCGGTTTCTGAGTGTCAGAATCGCGTCGAATAAACAATCCGCCGCCTCTGTCCTGAGATCCTTACCCATTGTCTCCTCCCCTTGTGCTGCTGGCTGCAGCTAAACCCGGCCCGTCAAAAGCCTGCAGCAGCTCAGATCTCCCGTCAGACTCTGCCCAAACTGCTGCAAAAGCTCCCTTTTGACACAAAAAAGCCGGATTCCTGTTCTTTACACCTGCTGCAGATATTTTGCCGGAATATATCCGGAATAACTCTTTCCATTTAATGTATACGTTACTTTGCTCCATTTTGTTCCGGAAACCTTTTTATTAGCTGTCACCATCGCTTTGGTCCCCTTCGGAATAGTCCGTTGAATTTTATAGTTCAGCCCTGCACCGGAACGCATATTTACATTTTTGGTTGTCCTTCCATACGTATAAATATTGACATAACTGCCGGACAGATAACCGGTGTAGGATTTTCCATTGTTCGTATAAGTCACTTTGTACCACTTCTGATCGATGGTGGACAGTGTAAATTTATAAAATGGCAGCGATGTTCCTGCCGGAATGACTATTGCAGACGGATATTCCGTCCCTGCCTGCTCCCTTAGATGCATATTTGCGGTTGTTTTCAGGCGGAAAGAATGCAGACGCTCGGTATACGCCGTAAGAATATCTGATTCCAGGCCGTATTTCAGATTTCCGTCTTCATCCAGAAGGAACGGGACCACTTTATAATAGTACTGGCGGCCTTCGGATTCCATGACAGTATCGTCCGTATATTCTGTTACTTCATTCCAGTTAATCGTCCGAAGCAGCTTGTAAGTGCCGCCATAGGATTTGCTCCGGTAAACTTTATATCCGTCCGCCTGTTCAAGCGCATCCCATTGAATCGTAATCTCATTGGTCGAATGATCCGCCATCATCAGCCCGCTGACCGGCCCAAGCGTTTCCTCCACGTCATCCGGGTCCAGATCCGGGCCTGGATCTACAATTTCCCCTGCGTCGCCGGAGTAATAAAAATTACAGTCTACATTTCCAACGATACCGTCTACCTGTCCGGTGCTGGAATACTGCCAATATGTATAATCCCCTGTATAGGCTGTTTTCGTTGTATAATTTGCCAGCCAGCAGTCATACCTTGCCAGTTTCGCGACATCGAAGGAACTGTCCAGAAAATTCGGGCTTCCATAATACATCGGGGCAAAGCCCGCCGCCTCAATCAGATCGGAATAGGCAATCATATTTTTCGTTACCTGCTCTTTGGAAAGCCCGTAAGCACGGTACGCATTGGAAAATGCTTCAAAATCATAGACAACCGGCAGCGTGATCATATGCGCATAATCCTGGATTAAATCCAGCGTCTTTTGAGCTTCCTTTTTTGCCTCGCTTGTTGTGATTGAATTAGAGAAAAAATAAACCCCGACCTTAATCCCGGCATCGTAAGCGCCCTGGATATTTTTCCGGAAGTACTCGTCTTCATACATCGCAAACTTCTGTGACAGCGATGTGTAACCACAGCGGATAAATACAAATTTCACACCGGCCGCCTTTACTTTCTGCCAGTTAATCTCCGCCTGCCATTTGGATACGTCAATGCCATTGATAATATCATAATCACTCAGCTGTACCGCATGCGTATAGACCAGTCCGGTAAACGGACTCCTGGTCGTCACTGCCTCGATGCTGTTTAAGGCAAACGGCATCGTCTGCTGTGCTTCCTCTGTCTGCTGAAGCTGCAGCCGTTTCACATAATCCGGGTCATTATAATCCGGCTCCAGCCCTTCCGGCAGCTGCACGCTCCCGTCCTGAACTGCCGCGGTTTCCTGCGTAATCTCTATCGTCTGCGTCTGGGGAATCTCCGCCGCCAGCAAGCCTGCCGGATGGCTGCATGCCAGAATACACCCCAACGCCCCTGCTAACCATTTTTTCTGCTGCATCCTCTAACTCCTTTTGTACTTTTTATGCATCCATTCTGACTGTACATACCCATGTTCATACACCCATCTTAAGCTGCATGGCACCTATCATAATCATGGTTAATTAAGGTTACCTTAAAAAGTACGAAAGAGCCCTCTGTTTTTTGCGTGTCCGTCCGCAGGAAATTTATGGAGGCTACCCTTTTTTCTGCTGCATAGCTGTTACGACTTCTGAAATCCGATTGACGACATCTTCAATATTCTTATTCACGACCGAGCTGCGTTCTGACAGCTTGCCCACCTCACTGGCTACAACTGCAAATCCTGCGCCCTTATCCCCGGCCCTTGCTGCCTCAATACTCGCATTCAGCGCCAGGATCTTCTGGCGGCTCTGGATAGACCGCAGCGTACTGGTTTCCTTTTTAATCGTATCGACAAGCTCATTTGTCTCATTGACACCGTCTACAAGACTGGAATAGATATGTTTTGTCTGATTTTTGGTATATTCTGACTGGGTAAAATAATTCATCAAGTCGCGCAGCTGGTTCACAGATGCATCAACCACTTCGCTGGAACGCGCGTTCACTTTTTTCAGCAGCGCTATGTATTCCTCTTCGTTCATTCCAATCTCTCTTGCTATCTTGCGTGACTGCTCTTCCTGCGGCATTTCCCGCATTACCTGCCCGCCCAGGATGCAGCCCAGCTTTTCCCCATTGACAGACAGCCCCACCACAAAATCACTCAGCCCCGCATAGCACGTATAAGCGCCTTCATGCGCGGACTTGTCACATTTTTCACAGCGGGCACAGCTCTTTGGGTTTGCACGCATGGCTTTGCAAAATTCTGTAAAATTATACTGTTCAGAAATATATTTGCCGTCTGCCCCGATTGCAACTGCAGCCATGCCTGTCGCGACTGCCCATGTTGAGATCAAGCGCTTAAATTCCTGCATATCCGCAAAATCCTGTATTTTCACAACCAGTTCCTCCTTTAAATGTATTGCATGTTTGAAAAGTCGTCTTTGTATTTATTTTACTATGGATCGTGGAATTTGTCATGTGTTTTATCGTTTTTTTTGCGGGCGGTGGCCAGGGGATGTGGCTAACCGGACGACTCTGCGGGCGGTGGCCAGGGGACGCGCCGGGAGACACACCTTGGAAGGACGTTGAAGGGGCGTTTTTAGCGGAGGTGA
>CANOET010000018.1 GCA_947564835.1 uncultured Eubacterium sp.
CCTGTTAAACCAGTCCATGCCGTCCATGCAAAGCCCCCTTTATGTTTCCTGCTGTCCCCCTCCGGCGCCGGGTGCAAACATGGCCGCCACCTCTTCCTTTGTGATCTCCCGGAATACAAGGCCGTCCAGCCTTTCCTTGTCTTCTGCGGACATTGCACCTGCGGATTCCGCGCTTGCCAGCGCAAGCCCCATCCCATCCGGGCCTGCAAAAAGGCCGTTTGCGGAAGCTTTATTGACTTTAACAGAGATTTCATTCGCACTGGAAATTTCAATGCCATGCCCTTTTCCGTATGGTTTGAGCATGTCCTTGAGCAGGATGTAGAGATGTGTGCCTGTGCCTGCTTCGTCCGTAGTTTCTGCCGTTTCGTTTCCGCCGCCGTCCGGGGTTTCCGCTGCCCTGGCTGTACCGTCTCCTGCTGCTGTATCTGGATCTTCTACTGTGCTGCCACCTGCTACGGTGTCCGGATCTGCTGCTGTGCCGTCCGTGCTTTCCGCTGTTCCGGCAGCGTGATCCCCGGCCACCGCAACAAACAGGTCGAGGTATTTATCCCCCGCCTTACACCCTTCCACCGGGTCGTCGTCCTGTGCAGCTTCCCGGATTCCAATTGTTTTCAGGAACCTGTCCTGCGGGATATTGACCGGGACGCCGACCGGGCTGCCGTCTTTCGTCAGACGGTAGGTTGCCGAAAAACCGGCTTCCGGGGTTTCCTGCCTGGTCACGCTGTACTCCGCCATATCCGTTTTCTGCGCGTAATTCCCTTTTAATTCTTCCACCAGGGCGGCAAGCGCTTCCATCCCTGTATACGGGATACCCTCCTGCCCTGCCTGGCGTACTGTTTTCTGATCGGAACTGTCCATTTCCCTTTCCTCCTTCTTTATCTGTCTGATCTGCTATCCGTCTGTCCTGTCTGCGGCGGATGGTCTCCGGTTTCCCCGCCTGTGTTCCCTCCATCCTGGCTGCGGAACAGCTCCATCACCTGGCCGGGTGAAATCTCCCGCAGGTTCCCCTGCACGATCTTTGCAGCCGCTGCCGCGATGTCTTCCACGCTGCCTGCCCCGGATGTAGTACCTCCAGGCAGGCTGCCGCCCGGGGAAGGGCTGCCCGGGAAAGAACTGCCCGGGAAGGACGGGAAGGCGCCTGCCCCTGCGCCCTGCAGCACAACCTTGTCCCCTTCCACATATGCCATGCCTTCCGGGAAGGCCAGGATCCCGTCTTTTACTTCATGCGGCAGCAGGCTGACGATCTTTTTCTGCGCCATGTCATAATGGTAGCCGCATAAAATACGGATCAGCCACTGCAGCCTGCCTTCCAGACTGTTTATGGATTCCCCTACCTGCTTTTTAAATGCTTCAAAATCCTGTGCAAGCACAAATGCACCGGACGTCTGTATCGTGACCTCTGCAGAATTGCTGACTGTCGCATAGTATTCCTGAATGATCTGTGCCGGGCTGAAACCGTTGTATGGCGGCATGAAATCCCCATGGCTTGCATCTGTCACGGCAATGCTGTACAATACCTCTGTAACGTCCCCGCCATCCTTTACCTTCGCGTACAGCCCCATTTCATTGATAAAATATCCTTCGTTAACCAGGCACCCGCCCGTTGCCGCATCCTGGTTCGTGATCAGCGCTGTTACTTTTACACTGTGCGCGGAGTAAACCTCTATGCCGGATAAATCGTAACTGTTCCTGATCGATTTTAATTCCTCCCGCTTCTGAAGCGCTGAAAACGTTTTTTCACCTTCTGTGTACTCCCCGTCCCCAACAGCAATCCTGGTAAATTCTATTTTGATTTCTCCAGCCTGTGCCCTGGTCAGAAGCAGCGCGCCAGCACTGGTTATGACTGCATTTTTAAATGGCTGTGGCATTCTCATCCCCCCTGTCCTGCCAGCACTGTCTGCCTGTACTGCTGCCTGATGGCAGCCCCTGCATATATTTTCTGCCCCGCCGCACATGATTCCTGATATCCGTCAGTTACAGCCTGCGGATGGCATACGGTGCAGGATACAGCCCCTGTATAAACTGTCTGCCTAATGGCACGCGCTTCCCTGTATCCGTCAGTCACTGCGGCAGTCTTAGACAGCATCCCTGCCCCGACACCGGTATACACCTGCAGCAGGCATTCCCTTCTGACCAGGATTCTGCGCAGGTGTGAGCGCACATTTTTTACACGGTCTATGACTGCCGCAAAATATTCCAGCATATCCGGCGTAAGTTCCGCTTCTGTTACAATGTCAAATGTCCCTGGCGTGTACGGTGGTTCGTCAAAATCAGGCCATTCCACAACTTCGCCTTCCCCGAAAACAACCTCTATCATTTCCTTTACCGCACCCGGAGTCCCGGCCTGCGCATGCCAGCGCAGCGTGTTTTTTACAATCCCGCGCTTTTTTTCAACCGGAAGCGTGTCTGAATAATAAAGGGACCGCAGCTCCACGGCCAGAAGGTCTAAGATGGGTTCCGGCACATAGTCGATAAAACGGTAAATCATGGATGCCCGGCTGTACCGGACCAACCGCTGCGTTGCTTTCTTTACAGCGTAGGACAGGCACACCATATCTACATTGTTTTTCATTGTCACTGGCAGAAAATCCCGCAATTCCCCGTCCGGAAGTTTAATCATCCTCAACACCCCCGTATACCACGTTCTGCGACTGCACCCTTGCTACATGGCCAGGCAGCACTTTTGTAAATTCCGGGCCCCGTATTTCCAGGCGCTTTGCACCAGCTTTCTTCATCCGCGCCCGCAGTTCATCCGGGTTGATGTCCCGGCCAATAACAAACGTCTGCCACTCTATGTAATCTTTTACTGCAGCGTCCACCTGCGCCCGGATGGATGAAACGTGCCCCGCATCCGACCGGTTGATATAGTAGGTAAAGTCTATTTCAAACCCCTGCCCTGCCGGCGCAAGCACGGCCACATGGTCCGTAAGCGGCCTTTTAAACACATCATCCAGATGGTCCAGCACCTCTTCGCACAGCCCTTCCGTCGGCAGTGAACCGTCCGACAGCAGGAACCTTACTTCTACTTCGACCGGCCTTGGGCTGCTGACTTCCACATCGCCGATGGACGCGCTGTAGGATTTTGTGTGGTACACATAGGAATCCAGGGGGCCGGCTGTGGAATAAGCAGACGGTGCAAGGTGTATCCGGTACGCAAAATTGTCATCGCCCTCTATTTCAGATCCCCCGCAGGACGCTTCTATACTTGTGATATTTTCTATGTATGGAACCGGGTCCACCAGTGTGTTTACTGCCCCTGCAAGGATCCCGTTTCCAATTTCCCCGGCTGTCTGGCATGTGCATGGGATGACTGCATACGTATCCCCGCTGGGAACCTCTGCAAACTCATCTGTGGCAAAAAACGTCCCGCCGCCATCCGACACACGCGTCCCCTTGGGGATTACAACTGCGGACGGCTGCACCGCCGAAAGTGTAAACCGTACCCGGACGGCTGCAGGGACTGCGGGATTACGGACAACACCCTTAAATGCACCCATATCATCTAAAAAATCCGAAAAAGAATATTTCAACAGGTTCATTTTCCCACACATATCCGTGTATAAATGCAGATGGTAAATCTGAACAGATACTGCGTACAGTTTCAGCGATTCCGGGTCTGCCCTGCGCAGGCGCAGCTCACGCCCGGTCACTTCCTTATATTTCTTCTGGTAATCCGCAACCATCTCTGCCTGTACATCTTCCAGTGTTTTGTTTTCTATAAAGCTGATATCCGGCAGGTCTTTGATTGACGCCAGCTTTTCCGTTGTTACGTTCACCAGTCCTCATCCCTTTCTTCCACATAAACGCTCACCAGCATCTTCCCGTCCATACCGATATCAAATGTTACGTTCCCGATGGTAATTTCCGGGATAAACTGTTCGCATCCCTCATCCAGTGCGGCGGCAAAATCAGACGCTACATCGTTCATGTTTTCATCTGTAAAATCCTCTATGCCAAACGCCCTGCTGCCTGGAAGCGTACCTATGACGGTCACGATCAGGGCGCGGAGTTCGGAATCGATGCGTTCAAAGTCACTGATCCCGTCCATATTGATTGTTTGAATATTGTCTGTGAACATCGCCGGCACCCCTCCCTTATCTGTATTCCCCGAATGTAACTGACACTACGCACCGGGCAAGTTCTCCCTGGTTCCATATCCTGTCCCAGGATTCACTGACCGATTTTATATACAGCTTTGCTGCGCGGACTTTCCTGCCGCCGATCCACAGATAGTGTGCCTCGCCTTTTCTACAGGCGATCCGCAGTTTCTTCATTTCTTTTCGCGGGTTCACACCCATTTCCACATCGAAGATGATATCCATCGTGATTTCATCCATATCCGGACCAAGATATTCCATTTTTGGACGTTTGCCTACGATGTTGTGCGTTGCCCAGCGGCTTGCCGCCGTGCGCTTCATGTTGGTAAAAGTAAGCTGTTTATTCGCATTTACAAGAAACCTGATCCTGCAGTTTTTTTCTTTCCCCCACTGGCCGATCTTTGCCATGCGCCCATCCCCTTCCTACGGAACCACATTCTCGGTAATCGCACCATGCAGTACATGAAAATTAATACTCCCATTCGTAACATTGAAATTGATATTGCCATTGGTAACATTGATGTTGATATCCCCGTCTGCTACTTTTATGTCCCGGTTATGGGATTTTATTTCCGTTTCCACGTCCCCGGCTTCATCATACAGTGTCAGTTTTTTATCCTTATAAGTGATGTGGACTTTCCCAAATTCCTCATCTATTTCTTTGTTGAACACGTTTTTGCCCTGCCCGTAATCTGGCGGGACATTGTCTTTATTCCAGTATTTCCCCATCAGGATACCTGCGGCCTGCCCGTTGGAAAGGTGCAGCACAAGAACTTCCTGCCCGGTTTTGGGCATCTTATATTCGTCCGTAAAAGAAAATACCGGAAGCTCTGCAGTAACACTGTCATCCAGGTCTGGATACGTCACTCGGACCATTCCTTTTTCATAGTTTATTTTTGATACTTTCCCAACCCGTATTTCCCGTTTTGCCATATGAACCCCCTATACAGATACACGCGCCTGGCATTTGTGCATTTCTATTTTCTGGCTTGTGCCACCCTCCCCGACATCCAGCGTGGACTTGTCAACAAAATATTTCCCGTTAAACTTCCCGAAGCCGGAAACATTCACAGTCACACCCGCACATATTTTAGGATCAGGCCAGATTTCCCCAGATATCGTAGTAGCCTGCTGGTTGGAAAGGTTTACCTGTGCCGCCGCCTTTGCCCTTGCCTCTGCCACGCTGTCTGCTGTCTCGTTGATTTTCAGCGTCCTGCTGCCTTTCCCGCTTTCCGACTTCAACCCTACGTAAATGCTGGTTTCCTTGTTGTCATCCGGGTTTTTATACGCAATACGCGCCCCGGTGTACACACCGTAAAGCGTATCCACCGCATCCCAGTTGTTGTCCACAAAGTCATCCATTTTCAAAGTGCCGACAGGCGGCTTTGCCTCCATCTGCCCCTGGTCGTATATGACAAGTTTTTTCTTGTATACTTTCATGGACAGGCCGTAGCTTTTACATAAGTTATAAAGGAATGCACTGTCGCTTTCCGACTGTTCCAGCTTTTTGATTTTTACAGCCGGTCCCGAATAGTCAAGCGCAAGCGAATACCGCCCCGCGATTTCCCCGGAAATTCCGGAAATGGACACGTTTTCCCATGTCTTGTTGCGCTCCCTTGTCTGGAAAGATTCGCTTGCCGGGGCCGACACGCAATCAAGCGTCAGGGCCATCGGGTTTCCGGAAAACTTTACATCATCAAGCGTAAAGCTCCCGCAGTAGATTTTTATGTCTTTCCCAGCCTTGTTCCAGTCAAGGAGCCTGATGCTCCCTTCCACTTCATCGCCTTTATGCGGGTACCAGGCAGTGATCCATTTTTTGTCAATGTTATGCAGGCGGACGGAAAGCGTGTCGCTGCTGCCGGACGCAACATCTGTATAGGATGCGCTTTCCAGATATTCTTTCAGCTTCATTTCTACATTCTGCCCGTTAAATTTCAGCGTTGTTTTCGCCATCCTTGCGCGGCTCATACCCCACTGCCCCCTTCTGTTTCAAATGTGCCCGATTCGGACACGATATCGCCCTGCCGCCAGAACGGCATCCCTTCCAGTTCCTCTTCCGGAATTTCCGGGACGTTTAGGACCGTCCCGGATGAAAACACTACGGCATCAATATACTTCCAGTTCGCTTCGATCAGGTTCTTCATATACTTTTCATCGCCATACAGCTTATAGGCAATCAGATCCCATACATCCCCCTGTATGGTCGTGTACGTTCCCACCATGCTGATTCCCCCTTTCTATGCAAACTGTATCCTGCCATACCTGCGTATAAATTCTTTTGCGCGTTTTTCAAATTCCGCCTGGCTCATGCTGCCAGCCTTTACAACATCGTCCCTGCCTGCGCCGCCATGGATCTGGTAAGTCGGGCTGAATACAAATGTCGGTCTGGATACGGCGCTGTTATTTTCCGTCCGGTTGTTCACAGTTGATGAAGACGAAATGATCCCATCCAATGCGCTGCGCACACGTCCGCCGCCCTGCACCCCTGCCCGCATATCCGAAAATGGCCGTGACATAGAATCCTGCATCCCGGCCCCGGTTTCCGCGACTGGCTGTGCCATTGCAGCCTGCGCTGCGGATTTTACGATCCCGGCGTTTTTTAACATGCCGCCTGCAAACCCCTCATCCACGAAACGCCCGGACTGGTCCATCAGCCTTGACGGGGAATGTATCTGCAGCGCGCTGTTGACAGACGCTGCCGCGGCCTGTGCCACATCCCGCGCCGCCGCTTCTGCCTGTGGCTGCATGGAACGGATGCCTCTTACAAGGCCCTGTATCATGTTCGTGCCAGACCACGAAAGGTCTATGCCGCTAAACGCGTTACGGATGCCCTGCGCTGCTGACGCTGCCGCCTGCACCATCTGCGTGCCGCCGCTTTGGACTGCGGATACCATTGCGGACATCCCGCTCTGTACACAGCCTGTCATCTGTGTCATATTTTGCTTCGCTGCAGTATTTGCCTGTGCAAAGTTGTCCTGCACAGTTGTTGAAATCTGCGTCATCTGTATGCCTGTGTCTGCAGATGCAGCGGCAAGGCCAGTATTCAGGCTTTCCCCAAGTGCTGCCGCTCCCTCTGCGCCAGCCTGTCCGAAATTTTCTGCAATTGCCGTGCTGTCCAGCCCCATGCCGGACATATCCATGTTAAGCCCGGCTATGCCCTCCGTAATGCCGATAGAAAATGCGCTGGCGCTCTGCGTCCCTGCAGTTGTTGCAGCGGTAAAATCCATACCGCTGAATGCAGCCGTGCTAAGCGTAGATGCCGCGCCGGTAACCGCGCCTGCATTATCCTGGATACTGCTGGCATAACTGGAAACCGTAGATGCTGCGCTTTCCTTTGCAGCCCCATCTTCGCCCCCTCCGCCAAATATGCCTTTTATCCCATCAATAATGCTTCCGCCGATCCCTTTCACAGCATCAATAAGAAATCCCCCTGCGCCGCTGATTGCTTCACCGATGAACTGTATAATGGAGACACCGACATTCCACCAGTCGATGCTTTTTATTGCCTGCACTGCAAAACCCCCAATATGCAGAAAGATCTGTGGGATTGCGGTGATCATGCTGCTTATGCCATTCCCTAATACCTGGATAATCCCCCGCCCCAGCGACTGCCAGCCAAAGGAGCTTACAATGCTATGTGCTGTCTGCACAAAGCTGCTGAATATCTGTGGGATGCTTGTAACCGCTGTGCGTATTCCATTTCCAATCAATGTGATTGCCTGGCTTCCAAGCGCCGCCCAGTTAAATGCTGTAAACACAGACACAATTGCCTGGATCATCTGCGGGATATTCGCAACGATTGTCGGCACCGCCTGAATCATCCCCACTAAAAGCTGGACAGCAAGCTGGATGCCTGTGGAAAGCAGCTTTGGGGCATTGTCGTTGATAATTCCTGCAAGGTTTGTAATAATTGCTGGAACTGTCTGGATAAAAACAGGCAGCCCTGCAATCAGCGACTGTGCAAGGGCCGTTACCAGATTCAGTCCGGCATCCACCAGTCCCCCTGCATTCTCCCGCAAGGTTCCGGAAAAATTCATCAGGGCCTGCATGGCTGCAGGAACTAATCCGGGCAGGTTTGCCTGTATTCCCTGCGCCAGGCTGTTTATCAGCTGTATACCCATCTGCACAAGCTGAGGCAGCATATTTACAAAACCAGAAAACAATCCTCCTATAAGCTGTATGGCCGCACCTGCAAGCGTTGGCGCATTAGCGGCTATTCCGGACACAAGGACCTGTATAAGGCCAAGTGCCGCGTCTGCTATATCCGGCCCCCGCTGAACCAGCCCGTCAACAAAACCCGCGACGGCCTGCATCCCGCCTGCTAAAAGCTGCGGGGCCTGCGCTGTCAGGCTGTCTGCCAGCTGCACGATGATGTCAATCCCGGCAAATGCAATCTGCGGCGCAAGCTGAAAGATACCCCCGGCAAATGCGGTAAGCACATCCCCTGCAGCCGATGCAATCCCGCCGGAATTTTGCATGATCCCATCGATCAGGCTTTGAAGCAGGTCAATTCCAACATTTACAGCCTGTGGCGCGTACTGTGCAATACCATTTACCATCTGCGCCATGCAGTCCCCGACTTCTGTCAGCATTGCGGGCAGGCCTCCGGATTTGTATGCGTTATTTAACTGTGTCACCATATTGGATGCGGTCTGTGTAACTGCCCGCAACGGGCCGTTCACATCTTTGTAGAAACTAATCCCCAGATCCGATGCTGCAGAACCAAGGATTTTCAGGTCCCCTTCCAGGTTGTCGAGCTGAATATCATACATATCCTGGCAGGCTCCCGCACTTTCCTCAATCAGCCCGCTCAGCTCTTCAAACCTGTTCCCGGTACCGCTGACTACAGACTGCAGGCCTGAATAGATAACGCCCGCCTGCTCCCCGGTTATCCCGAACTGCTTCATCGCCTGTGCCGCGAACGCCTCCTGCGACATTGCTGTATCAAAGCCTTTTGCCATATCATTCAGGTTGATCCCAAGCTGTGCCATGCTTGTACCAGATTCAGCAAGTGAAGCATCCACTGCAACGCCAAGTGCATCCACGGTATCGGCTGTAGCGGCCATCATTGCACGCGCCGCTGCAAGGTCGGTCTGCTTAAATATGGTTGCAAGGGTTTCGTTCACCCCTTCTGCAGTTGCCCCCAGCATCCTTTTGTTCAGGTCTCCAAACACTTCCCCCAGGCTGCGCATATCGCCAGCCGCATCATACGCTTCCAGCCCCAGGGCTTTAAACAGCCCGGCAGCTTTGTCATTGCGCGGCATCTGCAGGGACTGGATCATGTTCCGGATATGGGTGCCCCCTTCTGACGCTTTAATGCCGCTGTCAGCCAGTATGCCGGCTATGGCGCTCAGTTCTGTCGTGCCGCCTTTTAGCCCTTGCGCTGTCCCTCCGACCGTCAGGATCGCTTCGCCAAGCTGTGCAACGGATGTATTCGACTTACTGGCCGTCATGGCAAGGTTGTCTGCAAATGCGTTCAGGTTGTCCTGTGTGGCTTCGATGTTCAGGGCAGACATGGCATCCGTTACCATGTCGCTGGCATCTCCAAGCGACATTGCCCCGGCTCCTGCAAGTTTCAGCACAGTTGGAAGTGCCGCAGCCGCTTTTTCTGCATCGTATCCAGCAAGCGCAAGATAATTAAGTCCTTCTGCGGCTTCTGTTGCTGAAAAAGCCGTGCTTGCCCCGCACTCCCTTGCCGCATTTTCAAGCGTTTCATACGCTTTTTGCGCTTTGGCTGCTTTTTCGGCGTCATCTGAAAATCTATCAAGAAGCATAGTAGCCGACACCTGGCTCATTGCGCTTTCAAATTCTTTTCCAACATTTACGGCAGTGGTACCCAGGCCAATGGCTGCGGTGGAAGCCGCGCCGATCCCGGCAGCAGCCCCTTTCATGGCCAGGCCGCCAAGTTTTCCTGCTGCTCCTGCCAGCCCGGCCAGGCCGCTTTGCGCACCCTTTATGGATGATTGAAAGCTGCTGGCGAGTTCCCCGGCTATCTTTACTGCTATCGAATAATCAGCCATTTTCCCCTGCCTCCTTCATCTCCCTGCAAAGCTCCTTATAATCGTCGCAAAAGTCCAGCAGTTCC
The DNA here is from genome assembly GCA_947564835.1 of uncultured Eubacterium sp. GTDB lineage: Bacteria > Bacillota > Clostridia > Lachnospirales > Lachnospiraceae > Eubacterium_J. Next base: position 10,183 of record CANOET010000018.1, read on the forward strand.
AGCAATGGCAGATTCATATAGTAGCTAAAATCCCCCATATTCATCGCAAGCGCCATGCACAGTTTCCGAAGCTCCCTGCCATCGCCTGGTTTTATTCCCCGCCGTTCAAAAAAACCATGACTTCCTTTTTTACCCTGGTCGCATCGCCAAGGCTGAGTTTCTTGTAAAAATCATATGGGATCCCGGTGCATTCTGCAGCCACGAAAAGTGCGTAGCGGATATCGTTTTCCGGGATTGTCATCACATCCCCGGTCGATACCATCACCCTGTTTGCCTTTATCAGCACTTCTGCGGTCGCGTTTTCCAGGCAGGACATGTCTATGCTGTCAATTTCTCCCTCATCTTCAAATTTATAAGCCCTGCTTAATTTCACAAGGTGCTTATTTTCATCCATACCCTTATTTTTTCCGTTGGCTGCAGCGGCCCCCTGCACTGCTGCCATTTCATTTTTTTCTGCCATCAGTTACCCCTCCATTCCGACCTGTTTGCGGATCTCCTTTAACATGTCTTTCCCATGCAGTTCAAATTTAAAGTTCATTTTATCTAACAGGAGCTCCGTATCGCCGTCTATCACTATTTTTATGTAATAGATTTCAAGCTCTACATACGGGTCGCCCTTTTTCCCTTTGACCAGTTTTCCAAGGCTGATGGTAAGCGGCTTGCCCCGGACAATAATTTTCACCGGCTTTGTCGTCGTATCGTATGTCGCCGGGTCGCTGAACTGCTCGGAAGCCCGGAGCGTAAACTTTGTCGCTGTTGTCGTATTTGTAATGTCAAATATATCCCCGTACAAGATCGCGAACGGGATCTTAAGCTTAATGGATTTATACTGTCCGGTTGCCGGGACTTCCAGCTCGCCAAGGGAGCCCGCCACATCTAAAGTTTCCGTGATTGCTTCCAGGTTTGGCAGCTCTATTTCCCCGGAGATCCCAAGCAGCCTGTTTGTGTCGTTAAATATCTGGTAGTTGTTAATCAGTTCCGGCATTACATTTCCTGTTGCCACGGTTGCCCACCTCCTGTTATTCTCCTGTCAATGCCGCGGTCAGCGCGTCAATGTCATAATTCAGCACGTTATTGATGGTCTGTGCCGGGGTATACGGGGCGATGTGCTGCCGGAACTTCATTTCCCCGGCGAGTATGGACGTTGCCGGGTTGTCTTCCGCAAGGTATTCAATGCTCGCGCCTGCCCAGTGCTGCGGCGCGTATGCCGCGCAGCGGATATTTTCCGAATCAATGATATTATCAATCAGCGCGCGGTTCATATTGTCATCCACCTTATCAAAATAAGTCTGGATAAATGTGTTCCCCTGCCAGATGAACATCCTGCGGACGTTGAGCCATACATCTTTTGCGTCCCCGCTTGCCGGCCATGCCCCTGTGTAGCTGCCCCACGGACGGAACCCGTTGCGGTTAATTGCGGTCGCCACGCCAAAGCTGTTGACCACCGTCCCCTGGTCCTGGTCAAGCACGATTTCCGTCCCGTCTGCAAGGCACGTCCCGGTAATCGGCGTCTGCTTGTTCGAAGGGGACTTGGACGGAATATCTTCATTTTCCGCGTCAAGATACGCAAGACGCGCCGCTACAACCGCGGATGCAGCAAAGACCAGTTCCCCGACCTGGAAGCACGGCCACAGCACATAGCATAATTCCGATGTGAACCCGCTCTTTTCCTTTACTTCTTTTACATCCGTATATTTTTTCGCCTGCCCTGTGTCCAGATCCAGAAACGCCACTGCCCGGAATACGCCGTTTATGTTCGCCGCCTTTGCGCACAATGCAATACCAACTTCCGGCTCGTGTGACCAGCCCGGCGCAAGCAGTATCCCCGGCACCATTCCAAGTTTTGGGAAAATCTGCCGGATGACTTCCATGCCTGTTTCTTTTCCGGTATTTATATCATAAGCGCCGATGATATCATATTTATCAACCGCATCCGTATCCAGAATTTTGCCGCTTACCGTCAGCTCAGATGCGGATGCGCCTTTGCCTGACGTAATCAGCGTTACCACTAAATATCCATCGGTATCAAAGGTAAGCGTGTAGTCTGTGCCCTCCTCCAGCGCGGTTTCGCCCGCTTTTACAGCCAGCCCTTTTTTCAGGATGCCTTCTATCTCCACCGTTGCCTGGTATTCATCAACCGCTACGGTCTGCTCCGGCAGGTCTTTTTTATGCTTTGCCGGGTCCAGGACATTAATATAAATGACCGGGGACACGATACATACATTTGCGGTAATGTACATCGTCTGGCAAAGCGTAAATTTCTTAAAATCCATGCTATAGCCAAGGTTTGCCTGTGCTTCTTTGGATGACAATGCCAGAACCGGGACATTGACCGCCGCTTCGGGATTTTCCAGCATATTTACCGGGGCGGTCCCGATAACCACCTGCAGCCCCGCGCTGGATTCCTTTGGTATGGTAAGGGCTGTAGCCTCCTCATAGATAAATATGCCATGCTCTTTCGCCACCCTGCATTACCCCCTTTCTTCTGTTTCCGCGCCGCCAGTGAAGGTGTCTTCTGCTTTTTTCACATGTTCCATCCTGATTTTTTGCGCGGCAAGATATGCGTTGTACAAATAGCCTTTCTTTTCGCGGATCATCCGTTCTGCAGCCGGATAATCCCGGATTTTTATGAAAAGGTCCCCGATAACGGAATGGCCGTTATTCATAATAGCAATGGCTTCCTGCGGTATATCCGTATATACACGGTTCTGGATCCCGATCCCCGGCACGGTCGGCCCGACATACATATACCTTGCCTGTCCTTTCTTTTCTGCTTCCACGGCCTGTTTCGTTTCCGTGGCTTGTGCTGCAGATTTGTTTTTTGCTGCCATAAGCTAATCTCTCCTTCCTATTTTGGGGACGCTGAACCTGATCCGGACGCCGCCGAAAAAATAAGGATATGTTTCCTCATCCTGCATCGCCCATTCCATGTCCTGCTGCGCCCGGTATTTTCTGACAAGAAGGGGTTCTGCAGCAAACCGGTTGACCAGGCGCTGGATCATGATTGCCACATGCCGGTGTCCCTGGTTGTCCTCATCCGGATCATATACGCCAAGGTGGATATCTGCCGTCACCGTCCAGGGCGAATCATCCCCTTCCGTCCCGCCATCGTAAACCTTTATGATGGCGTAAGGGAAAAATTTTGATTCATCCCCTTCGTCAGACTGTACGATTGGAAGGTTCTGCGCAAACAGGTTCACGCCATCCACATTTTCGCCGGATGCATTTTTTGTCCCAACACCTTTTAAGATGTTTCCCGTCTCTTCCATAAGTGCGTCCTGAAAATTCAATATTGTCATTTCTTACCTCACATGAGCTTCTCAATCTCTTTTTTAATTTCATCGTGCAGGGTTCTCTGTATGACCGGGGCAAGTTCGCCCTCTATGCCGCGTTCGCCCGAATAAACCTTTTCAAGCATCTTTGGAACAGAGTTTGAACGTAGGACTTTCAGCGGAAACCTGTCCTTTGTCTTCCTCTGCATAATCAGCCCGCCGCGCTTGAACGCCTTAATCTTTTTCGGGCCGGTAAGCTCCTTCAAGCCGCCTTTTACAATATCAGCCCTGCCGCCGCCTTTCGGTGCAGTCGTGCGGAAACGTGTGATGGTAAGCGGCCTGTCCTTTGCGCGTATGACCGCATACAGCCTGCTGTTCGTGGCGTTTTGTATCTTCATCCGGGAATTAAAGCCGCCGGATTTTACGGTATACGATCTCTGCGCCCCAACAGCCAGCTTTTTCCGCGCTTCCTTCGCCGTGTGGTTGATTGCGTTCTTGATTACACGCGGGGCCTTTTCTTCCATCCCCTGCAGTTTTCTCTGGACATACCGCAGATCCCTCTGGCTTACTTCATATGTGATCATCTTCCCATACCCTTGTTTGCTTCGATTGTAATTGAGTAAATACCCGCTTCTGAAACTGCATCTGATACTTTGTACAGCTTCCCATCCAGCGTAAGTTTAGAACCCTGCGCAGGAAGGCTGCCGAACTCGGATGCGGCAACGTAGATCAGCTGCTGGTTTTTATAAATGCCGTCCATGTGCTGGTCCATCCGCTTTTCGCGCTCAATCTGTTCATTGGAATCTATCTGTACAGCCATCCGGGCACCGTTTACTGTATGTATATCTGAAAACTCATCCGTGTTCATAAACACATCATGCACATCTGCGGCTATCGTTTCTTTAAAAGTCATGCCTTACCCCCCCCCATGTCTGTCCGGACCGTCTTTTTGGTATATCCGGTATACGCCCGGCAAGTCCGTACATCCCGCCGCCGGCCATTCCGGGCAGCCCCGGAAGCGCGGTCAGCAGGAATGCTTTAGGGAAACTGTTTCGCGCCCGGTTCCTGCCACGCTGCGCTTCCAGCTTCTATCCACGCCGCTACCATTTCCTGGTTATTCGTCGGAAGCTTGTCCCCTGCCTGATACATTTTCGCAAGATACAAAATTGGACGCGTTGCGGTCAATACTTTTGGTTTTTCCAATAACGGTCCATCTCCGGTTTCCGGATCTTCCGCAGGTTCTTTTTCATTTTCCCCAGCTTTCAGTCCGCCCGCAGGTTCGGGATTTTTTTCCGGTTCTGTTTTCTTGCTTTTCGGATTTTGCTTATTACTCTTTACAGCCATACCACCGCCTCCTATGCGTTAATTTTCACGTAAACATACGGTTCATCATTGCCCGCGTCACAAATGGCAAACCCTGCTTTCGTGCCGCTTTCTTCCGATGCGCAGATTTCGCCGCTGTCTGTAGAATAGTAAACGTCCGCCCCGGCAGCAATCCCGCCGTTTCCCTTCGGCATTCCGAACACGCCTGCCACATGCAGGCTTCCTTTTTCTCCCGGAAGGATATTCGTGCCGGCAACGCCGATGCGGCTGCCAAAGACAACAATCGTGTCCGCTTCGATGGTTTCCGTGCCGCTGTTTACATAATCAATGGTTTCGCCCCTCTGCCAATAGGATGCCTTTCCCATACCACGTCCCCCTTTCTATGCCAGTTCCAGCTTCGTTTTCACTTCTACGCCCGGATTCTTTACACCGCCCCGAAAGTCCATCACGCTGATGCCCCAGTCCAGATAAATGTCCCAGACAAAGCCAAGCTGCCCCGGCGTTTCCATCCTGCGGATGTTCGGGATTTCCTGGCCGTTGAGGTAGTCCACTTCAATAAATTCCGTATCGCCTGCCGCGCCCAAAAGCCACCACGGCATTATGTTCCCCATGCCGCCGCACAGCGCGTTAATGACCGGGTCTTCCACTACTTCCAGCCTGTCGCGGTACTGGTAAAGCGGGTTGACCGCCTGCGTGTTGTCCGTTGTATGTATGGTCGGGCTGTTAAAGAGCGTATACATGTCAAACTGCATACCGCTTGGCACGACGATCTTTGCCGGGTTAATGATGATGGATTCCCCGAACTGGTCCTTCTGGTTTGCCAGCGCCATGATCATGGTCTGCATCGCTTCCTGTGTCACGCCGGTGCCTGTTTTTAACAGGTTCTTGTGCGCCGGATGGAACAGCTGGACGCCATCAAAGATCGCCGGGTTGCTTACCATGACGGTATACACCTGCTTGTTGATCGTTTTACGCGCGGATGCCGCATACCGTGCCGGGAGCGATGTTACAAGCCCTATATCATCATCAATAAACGCTTTGCGCGACAGCGTGAACTGGCGTCCGTACGTCCTTAACTGCCTGGTCGGAAGGTGGTCATCTCGAAATACGTCATGCTTGAGTTCACCGTTTTCAGGCACTTCCAGGAACTCCCCGACCGGCCCCGCGATATAATAATTGTTATGGATCTTGAAATCGGAAAGCGCCCCTTTCTTCGTGATCCTGTCGAACGTGACGGATACTTTCTTATGTCCCTCCCGGTACGCCTTTTCAATTGTATTGTCAAGGATTGCCGGAAACGTGGATTCCGGCGTGAAAAACCCCCTCTGGAGCCTGGCGTACAGTTCGTCATCGCTTCTGCGGTTCAGGCCGCTTTCGTGGACGCCGTCCATCTGCAGGCATTCGACCGCCAGGTCGCGGAAACGCATCCCCATGAAGTTCCTCGCGCCGTCTGCGGGCCGTTCCAATTCCATGCCAGAGCGCAGGAGCAGCGAATCTACCGCCGCCCTGCGGAACTTGTCCCCTTCGTCATCCGTAACCCGGATGCCGGACCGGATCGGTGCGCCGTCCTGCATCAGCTGGTTAAGGACTGCTGCCCGGACTTTTTCTACGGAATCCCCGTTATCCACAAACTGCCGGGAATCCATGCCAAAGCTCCTGCACATATCATCAATCTGGCGCACCCGCATACGCTCTGCAGCCAGTGCTTTTTCTGCGGCTTCCTTTGCTTTTTTTTCATCTTCGTCATCATCGCTGCCGTCACCATCGTCACCATCGCCGCCATTGCCGCCATCACTATCGCCGTCATCATCCTTATTTTTTGCACGGCTTACCTGCCCGGGCGCGCCCGCGCCTGCAGAACCTGACAGATCCATCAGTTCCACGGACCGTTTCAGCCTGTCAAATTCAGCCTGTTCCTCCGCAGTCATTGCCCGGTCGTTTGCAGCCGTAAGTATTTCATGCATCCGGGCAAGCATCTGTTCCCTTGTCATCTTTAACTCCTCCTTTAACAATTGTTTATATTGAAGCTGCCGCAGGCGCGTCCCGCCGTCATCTGAACGTCCGATACCGACGGTTGGGTCTGCCGGGACGGATACAATGCTGATTTCGTATGGCGTCCACCGCTTTGCGATAGAACAAGGCCCCGTAAACCGCCCGTCGGAGGACTGTTTGTTTGGCATTACTTCTTCCCAGCTGTCCACCAGATAGCCGACCGACACGCCTTTTAGCGTCCCGCTTTTCACTTTCTGGTATATCTTCTCTGCTTCATCGTCCGTATCAAACGTGATTTCCGCTTCTCCCCGGCCATTTTCCACCCATGCCCGGTTTATTTTGCCAAGTATCACATCGCGGTTATGGTTGAAAAGCACCACGGGGTTGGCATCCAGCCTGCTGAAATCCACGCACCCGTCCGTGTGGTCGAGTATTTCGGGCCCAAACCAGCGGTTGTAAGGCTCTTCCGACGAAAACGAAAGCCGGAATGTCCGCCCGTCCTTGTCCGCCGCCCGGATGCAGCCGCCTAATTCCCGGACGCCTTTACCCTTGTCCTGCCCCGGGCCCGCCGTCTTGCCCATCTCCCTTTTCCTGAAGCTTTCCATCAAAAAGCACACCCCCTAAATCGATCCCTTTTTCCCTTGCATATGCCAGGACTTCGGCCATATCGTCAATCTGTGTCCGCCAGTCCGTCCCGTTTTCCGCCGCAACCTGCTTATAGGTCTTTACGCCGGAATTTAAAGCCGTTTTTGTGGCGGACGCCTCCTTCATCGGGTCGATCCACGGCTTTGGCTTCTTGATCCATTCATGTGCAAAGTATTCTTCCTTCCGGTCCCAGAACTGTGGGATGCTGACTTTCCCGGAAAGCACGCAGGAAATGACAAACGATTCGTAAATTTCATCCAGCGCCCCGGTAATCCACTCTTCATCTTCCGCAAAGGTAAGCGCATCCTCAATCAGCCCCTGCCTTGCGGATGAATAGTTGGTTTCAGACAGGTCCCGGCTGGTTGCCTCGTAGGACATGCCCTGCCCCGCGCCGATCATCTTCTGGTGCAGCTTCACAAACGACGTTGCATCCGCAGACTGCCCGTTCGGGTTTACCACCTCGACGTCGTCCCCCTGGTTCAGTTCAGTAATCATGCCGGGCGCAAGTTTTTTGCCGTCGTAGTCATACTTCCTTTCGCGGGAGGCCATACGCCCGGGCCCCCCTGTCGGGAGTATGCGTTTAATGAACACGGAAAGGCAGGCTTCGATCCGCTGCTTTACCGAAACTGCCGTTATAAATTCGTTGGTATCCCGGATGCGCGTAATCGTATGCGCCAGGTCCGACATTTCCCGGATCTGCGACGGCCGGGTTTTTGTGTAGTAAAAGACCACATCATCCGCTTTTACATAAACCGGGGCGCCAATGGAAAACCCGTCCGGCTGGTATTGCCGGATCCAATAGCCCATGGGGCGGTTATATGCATTGTACTCAATGCCGCCCACCACGCGGTTGTCCCGGTTTTTTGGCGTTACCTGCGCAAGGTCCAGTTCATCCACTTCGGCCATCTGGATAGAAAGCGGGAGGAACCCGTCCTTTGTGTAGCGTTTTATAAACAGGATACCGCCGTCCACGTGCTTCCTTTCCACGGCCATGCGCAGCATCTGGTTCAGGCTCTGCGTCCCCGTCACATCACAATTCCTGGCACGGCACCATTTCTTCCAAAGGCTTTCCAGCTCCGTGTTCAGCGCTTCGTCTTTTGTCCTTGCCTGCAGGTTGAACCCGGTGCCTATGACGTTCCTTTTCCTTGCCCATATGACGGAGTTCATGATATCGGAGTTCCGCTCCAGGTCCCTGGCCCTTGCACGGACATAATCCCTGCTTCCCCGGTCAGTCATTTCCGCGGAATCATTCGACACGCGCCATCCGGCGTTCAGCCTGCTGCCGCTGCCTGCATCATAATTCCTGTATTCCTCATACATGCCGCGCCAGGCTGCCCTGCGCATCCCCCACTGCGGGGAAATAAATGCTATGGCGTTATCCAGCCAGCTCATTTTTTCTGCCCCTTTCCTGTGGCTCAAAAATCCGTATTTCAAGCCCGTCTGTTTTTACAGTGATCATATGCCTTTCTTCCATGCCCCTACCTTCCGTCAAAAAATCCTACGTATGTACTTCCCAAAAGCGGCGAATCCGTTTCAGCCGCCGCCTCTGCCTGCAGCTCCCTGCGCATTTCCCGGAGTATCCCAAGGTCTGCCCTTGTCAGCCTGCGCGATCCCATCTGGTAAGACTGGCCGCCGCAGAGAACCTTGGATATCGCCGTGTTTACCTCTTCTAACTTTTCAGATACTGTCATAGTACCGCCCCCCATTTCTTGATTGAAAAAATATCTTCCACGCTTTATACTGTATAAACAGGCTCTACCAGGCCAAGTATATACAGAAAGGATGTGGCAGAATGCCTATAAATGGAATGGCAACAAGTACGGAGAAAGATGCGCTCTGTGAACAGCTTGCCCTTCTGTACATGGAAAAGGCTGATACATCTGGCCTTACTCCGGCAAAATTTACTGAACGCTACCTCGAAGTAAAGTCAGAAATCAGCTCTGAATTGTCAGGGCGTTCCAAACTGTAAGCAATCCTTACATGTGACAGAAAGTCCGTACAGCTTTCAAGCAGCATCTGTGCATCGCAAATCCTCATGCCCTCTAACAGCCTGAGGATTTGCGACGCTGTTTCCTTTTCTGCAGCCGTCATGTGGCTTTTGCCTTCCAGCCATTTTCTGATTTCCACAGCATTTCCTTCTAAATCCGGCTTTTTGTTTTTTTCTTCCATACTTGCCCTCCTTACCAGCTTACATCCCGCCCAATCCATGATTTTTCATATCCATCCCTCATTTTTCTCAATCCAGTCCCCTTCGTCCGTTTTATTTTCATGCGGCTTTTCCGCTTCCCCTTCTGCCGCATCTTCCAGGTGCATGGAACGGACACCCATAATATCAGCCGCCGCCAGCGCGTACACTTCACAGTCCAGATAATGGTTATCGCCGTGGCTGCGTTTTGGCCTCCACCGCTGGACCGTCTTTGCCCCAACTTTCACGCCCACCTTATGCTCTGCCGTCACCTGCTCTGCGTATTCCATATCACAGCCGTCATACACCATCCATGCACCGCGCCCGTTCTTCTTTTTCATCCTGGCAGCAATCATATCTTTATATTTATCACCATCCACCATAACCAGGTTCATCCCAAACGCCTTTGTATCCGGCCTGTTGATTTTCGACATTTTAAAATGCGCCATCATCGGGTTGGACGAACCCTTGACAGGCATCGCCCAGTCCGCGTTGTCTGCACAGAAATCATAAGTGCTGTCCGCATCGTAGCCGGAGTCTATCAGGCACAGGGACGTCACAAGGCGTTCGCCATCCGGCTTTTCATACGATAAATTCATGATGCGCTCAATCTCCGCCCAGGATGCTGCCTGCCCGTGTGCAATGTTCTGGCTCGTGATATAGTTCCCCCATGCCCGGATTGTCCAATATAAGCACGTCTCCTGCACATCCACGCCCCCGGTCAGAAGCTTTGCCCATTCCGGTACAAACAGTGCAGGAAGGCTTGTCTGCCGCTCCATCACCGTATCAGCGGATGTTTTTAATTTTGTATCCTCCCAGGGTTCTGCCAGCCACGAATTTATAAAATTCTGCAGCTTCTCCGGGTCATCCTTGCTGTCCAGAAATTCTTTGACAATTTCCGAAAACCGGACAAACGGGCTGTAAAGCGTGTTGATCCAGTACCCGGCTTTTTTATGCGCCGCATTGCTCTCCCGCACGGTCTGCCAGCGCCCGTTCCGCAGCATACGGTCTTTGTGGCAGTCTGTGATCAGGCACCCGCATTCCTGGCATACATACACCGCCTGGTCCGCCCGGTCAGATGCAGTCATGCCCTCTTCGGCCTCCGGGAATTTGATCTGTTTGAACTTTAGTTCGATCATTTCCCCGCAATGCGGGCATGGCACAAAATAGTGCTTCTCAATATCTGCCGCCAGCAGGTTTTTCCAGATATGCCCGCTGCTGACGGTAGGCGTACTGGTAAGATAAATCTTGCTGCCCCGGTATGTCTTTACACGCTCCCGCGCAAGCGAAACCGGGTCGGCCTCTTTTTTGGATGCGCCCGGATACTTGTCCACCTCATCCAGAAATAAGTACTTGACGGCTTTGGATGCAAGGCTGGACGGGGAGTTTGCGCCTGAAATCGTAAGGTACATCCCGTCAAACTGCAGCTCCAGTTTCTGCGACCGAAATTCTTTAAACAGCCGCCTGAGCGCGGGGCTGCCTTTCAGCATCGGCTTAATCCGGTTTTCCGAAATGGACTCGCCCAGCTTGTCGGACGGGTAAACAACCATCGCCGGGGACGGGTCCTGCTGGACAATGTAGCCAAGCATATTCAGCAAAGCCTCTGAACCGCCGACCTGCGTGCATTTACAGAAAATAATTTCCTCTGTTTCATAACTGCACAGCTCATCCATGATTTCATTCAGATACGGGGTCCTGTCATTCCTCCACGGCCCCGGCGCAGCAGAAGCCTGTGCATCCAGGATACGGTACTTTTCCGCCCATTCCGATACAGACAGGTTTTCTGGCGGCAGCAGTTTTTTCATTGCCTCCCGGATATATTCACTTACCTGGTATTTCTTTCTCCACTTTCTGGCTTTTCCCGTCATCCAGTATTCCCTTTACTTCCTTTGGCTCCGCCACGCCTGCGATTACAAAAGACGCAAGCAGCGCGGAAACCTCTGCGGACATTTCTTTTTCGATCTTCCTTACTTCCAGCGGCTCCAGCTGCCCGGACAGCATCCCGCATACCCGCGCAGGGACGGACATTGCAAACTTCTTAAATACCAGAAAAAACTTTGCATAGTCAAGCCTTACCTCATCCACGGATATATACTCCCCTGCAGCAATCTGCGTTTTCAGCCTGTGCAGTTCGCCCTGGCTTTCTTTCAGTGCAATTTCCGCTTCCAGCTTCTGCTCTTTCAGTTCCAATTCCCTCTCGGACCGTGACCGGCCATATGCCTTGTCGGACAAATATTTTACATATTTCTGTATCGTAGGGGCAAGGTCATACCTCCGGACTTCATGCCCGTCTACCTTCACCAGGACCGCATCGATCACACCGTCCCGCGTCAGCTGCTCAATCCTGCGTGGCCCCTCGAAATTAAAAAGCTGCGCGATCACTTTTGGTTCATAAAGGTTCTGCGTCTTTTTCCTGCTGTTTTCTGTAGCGTCCGTGTGAACCCCCTCCTCCCCGGCAAGCCCAAAGTCCAGGATCAGTACCCCAAAATCTTCACTCATGCATGAAGCCTCCGCTATCCCTGCGGTGTAATACAGCCTTTTCTCCGGTCTGTTCTTCCCAACGCTTTATGATTACATCGCAATAGCGTTCGTCCAGTTCCATGACATACGCAGCCCGGCCAAGCTGCTCCGCCGCAATGACGGTCGTTCCGGATCCTCCGAATGAATCAAGGACCACGTCACCGGGCTTTGTACTATTCTGGATCAGGTAACCAAACATAGGGACCGGTTTCATGGTCGGATGTGATTCGCTCCGTTTCGGGCGCTCGAATGTAAGGATTGTAGTCTGGCACCTGTCAGAATACCAGGTGTGGCCTGCGCCGCCATTCCATCCATAAAGGCACGGTTCGTGCTGCCACTGGTAGTCCTGCCTGCCAAGTGTAAACAGATCTTTTTCCCAAATGAGGCACTGGCGGACCTGCCAGCCGATATCCATACACGCCCCTCTAAAATAATAGCCTTGGCCGTCTGCATGCCATATGTAAAAAGCAGCCCCGGGTTTCAAAGCGCTTTTTGCCATGTTGAACGCATCCGCCAGAAAAGAACGGAAATCATTGTTATCCATTTTATCATTTGCAATCACCAGCCCATCCTTGCGCCTGTGCCTCCTTCTTGCTTCGTCAAAACTCCCGCCCAGTCCAAGGGCCACGTTATACGGCGGGTCTGTAAGGTACAGGTCTGCTTTCCTGTCGCCCATCAGCCGCGCCACATCCCCCGGATCCAGCGCGTCACCGCAAAAAAGCCTGTGTCTGCCTAATATCCACAAATCGCCGCGTTCCGTGGCAGGTGTTTCACAGTCATTTATGGCTTTATCTATATCAAAGTCCCCGTCTTCTACAGCTTCATCTATATTTAGCTTTAATTGCAGCCCATCCAGCTCCGGACGTGTAAAACCAGTCAGTGAAAAGTCGTAGCCGCTTAAGTCCAGATCCTGTAAAAGACCGCACAGCTTTTCATCGTCCCACTCCCCAGATATCTTATTAAGGGCAACGTTCAAGGCTTTTTCCGCATTTTTGTCCAAATCCACGACAACCACATGCGCCATACCGTATCCCAGCTCCCGCAGTATATGGTACCGTTGATGGCCGCCAATAATCGTGCCGTCCGAATTAATTATGATAGGGTCGACATAGCCGTATTCTTCGATGCTGCGCCTGATCCGCTGGTACTCTTCATCCTCCGGAACCAGCATAACCCTTGGATGGTATTCTGCCGGATGCAGTTCTGACAGGGCATGTTCCTCTATATTCAGTTTTGTTTTCATACTGCCATACCTCCTGCCTGTGTACCCACCAACCGCTGCGAAACGAAATGCTAAAAAATTTTTTTCTCATATCCGGAAAATTTCCGGGCCTTCCACGCCCCGCATGGCCGGCCCACTCCCGGTAGTACCTAAGCCGCCTGCGAGCCGCTTACACGCCGGTTCCCGGCTTTTATCTGATTCAGCGCAATAATAATGCCTTTAAACCCAAACACGCCGCTATGCGGCAAATTAAGCCTTTTGCCTGTTGCGCTTACTATAACATAAACAAATGTTTCATTGTGTTGCATCTTTCAGAAATTACATGGACCACCCTGCCGGTTTCATCCGCACCGCCCTATTGCTCTGTGCCGGATGCGCACAAGGTTTAAGAAGTGCAAAAGCGAACCCCTTCTTAGAAAATTCATCACAAATATTGCAATCCGGGCCTGTGTATGCTATAATCCCGTCTTTGACAGATGGATGAAAAGAAAACTGCTACAGTCCTTGATTCATAAGAATTGTAGCAGTTTGCATCCACGTTTTACTATATAGTAATGTGTTCGATTTCATAAATTTATAAGAAAAGTCTTATATTATGCGGCATTGAGGGCTAAGAATGTTAATATAATAATTCGATAGTATATTACACCAACACCAGGAAATTATCAAGACATTACCAACATTACTATATAATAAAACAAAATAATTGACTAAGAAAAGGTAGAGTACATAAAGGATTGATGGCCTTTGATAAAAATTCAACTGTCAAAGATCCGTGCAAAAGCGAACCCCTTCTTAGAAAATTCATCACAAATATTGCAATCCGGGCCTGTGTATGCTATAATACTGCCAGACGAAAAGTCTAAAAAACAATGGCTAGTATATCTAACGAGGCTATGGAAACACAGCAAAAACCCCCGGAGGTACCGCTCCGGGGGTTTTCTCGCTCTTAAGGCGGGCTATTCCAGGCTGTCGCTGTCGTCCCTGTCCAGCCATTTGCAGATGTAGTGTACCGCTACACCTGCCACGACAGAGACAATAATTTCAGCTAATATATCGTACAAAGCTATTCCACCTCCTTTCCACTGGAGGTTCACAGCATTTTAATCATACCACAGAATCCGCTTTTTTTCCACATTTTTCTACAAATGGCAGAACACATCCACAGATCCCCGTTGATTGTTCCCATCCCGTGCCTTTTCCCTTGCCCTTCTCTCCGCCCCGCTTTATTCATCCCCCTTTGCGCCATCATACCACAGCCAGATGTTGCATTATGTTTCTTCTTCTCTTCATTTTGAAAAATCCCCGTGCTGCTTCCCGCCTCCCCGTTCCGCCCGCCTTTGTATGTATTTGTCATATTCCCCCTCATATTCTTTCATGACGGCCTGTACGCGTTGGTTTGCCAGGAGCGCATCCAGCGCCATCCTGTACCTTCTGTAAACTTGTGACCGGGACATCGGTATTTCGGCAGAAATCACGCCCCAAGGTTTGAAATCTATATGCCGAAGCTCACAAATCTGGCGCTCAACAGAGTGTATCGGAAGATAGTCCAGAATATCCATTACCTGCGCGATTTCCAGGCCTATTTCCCTTTTCTGCTCCCAAAGGCGTCCCTCTATGTCCGATACCCAGCAGCGTATAGAAGCCGGATCTCCTCCCACAGGGTATCTTTCAGTCCGTCCCTTCGCCTTTATGTCTGTGATCCGCGCGTCCAGCTGCCTTTTGTGCTTGTCAGACCTATAAATCCGTCCAAGAAAATATTTCAGCACTTCCACCTGCTTTTCCTTATCCATTGCCTTCCCCCTCCCGTTTTCAATCATCCCCGCCGCCTCTCCCCTGTTGTTTTATTCATCTTCCATCCACTCTTTGCTGCCAGTCATAACGCCCCGTGTTGCTAAACTGCCACCCATGCCCCTTTGTCCCCATGGCATTTTTTCTTTTGTCTTCATCCGCTTTGTATTTTTCACAGGTCTTCAAAATTTCTCTTTCACCACAGGGGCTTCCAACGCTTTTCTTTATTTCATCATACCTTTGCATAACAGTCTTTCCTCTCAGTTTCTGCCCGTTCCGTTCCATGTTATCCCCAATCTGAAATCTTGGGCAGGACTTCCACATATTCCTGCCCCCCACCATCCCATCTACATTCATACATTACCGCACAGGCGAACGGATACTGGTATGGCGGCTTCATTGGGATTGCATATTTGCAGGTTCCTTCACCCATCGTTCTCTCCTTTATCATTCATAATCTTCTGGCTTTAATACGAATATCGTTTCTATGCATCTACACGTTCCAACCTCCCGGGTGTGGTCATCCCTGTATGCATATCTTCTGTACATACATGTTGCGCGTATTGAATTATGTTTCATGCCCATTTAAACCGTCTCCTTTGAATCTTTTCTGAAAACCTATAATACAGTACCCATCATCAAGCCCTGTCCAGTCCTGCCAGATATACTGCACTGCTGCACACATCTTTCTTCCCGTTGCGCTCCCGTTTTCGTGTTCTGCAAGCGTGATTTCCTCCCCCTCTTTGTATCCGTCTTTTTTCAGCAGGAGGAAAGTCAGCTTTCCGCTTATGATTTCCTTATATTTTCCAGACGCAAGGATGATTTCATGCTTTTTTGCTTCCCCGTCACCCGGAAGCTTTGACATTTTTTCTGCCTGCTGCTGTCCTCTTAATTTTTCCCTTGTCTGCCTGTCAATCTCTGCCTGTCCTTCCTCATACCGCTGTTCATCTGTCTTTTGTGCTTCCCTGCGGTCCATGTAAGCATTGCAGGAAGTGACTGTGCTTTTCTTCTCGTGGCAGGTTTCGTAGTTGTTGCAGGAATAGCAAAGGGAAACCACCGTGTCCGGCTGCGGGTCTACATATTCTTCCTGCTGCTCATATCCCATGCAGCCATCTTCCTGCGTTTTCTTTCCTGCACATTCCCCGTTATGTATGCACGTTTCACAAAGGCTGCTCTGTAGTTCTCCTGCACCCTCTGCGGCGTTTTCTTCCGCTTCGTTTTTGCCGTCCCCTGCCGTTTCCGGTGCGTCCGGCTGCCAGCCCTGCACGGGGAGTTCCATCTGGCCGGGTATCCCCTCCGCTTCCACTTCCCTCATTTTCATTCCCTTTACTTCCGGCAGGGAAAGCGTGCCGCCGTTTTGTAGAATGCCTGCCGCTTCCTTCTGTATGTGTTCTTCCATGCCTGCCAGCTCCACCGCCACAGATACCGTGATCCGGCTGCTTTTAAACGCTTCCATCAGTTCCGGCAGCAGGTTGTTGTAAACTGACTTGTACCGTCCAAGCTGCGCTTCCGTGATCCCGGTAATCTCTGCTAACACTTCGCGGGTCCTGCCGCCGATGCCGTATTCCTTTTTCAACTCCCTGGCCAGCCCTTCCGCTTCCACCGCCTCCGTCATTTTCTCCCAGTCCGTCTTTTCCCGGAACCGGTTGGCCATAATGATTGCAAGGCGGTCCATCACATCTTCTTTCTTGAACACGCATGGCAGGGACCGGAAGCTTTCTTTCCCCTCCTGCACCAGCTCCAGCGCTGCAAGCCGCCTCCTGTGGCCCGCTATGACCTTGTATTTTCCGTTTTCCGGCCTGTTTACAAGCAGGGGCTGCAATACCCCTGCTATCTCGATAGACCGCTTTAAATCCGCATCCACATGGTAGAAATTATCTTTTGACGGCACAAGGTCTTCCACGTCCACCAGCACAATTTCATTCCCCGCGTCTGCCTGCCGCGCCTGCTGCCGCCCGGCCCGCTGTGTTTCCGCTTCTGTATCCGGCATTTCCTCCTGCGCCTGTCCCGCGGACCGCTGGTTCAATAATTCCATAAGGTTGAATTTGTTTTTCGCTTTTGCCACTGCTGCCTCCTTTTTGTGTCCGATTCGGTCACATTTTCTGCACTGCCCCGGACTTTCTAAGATATTCCTCCACAAACGCTTTATAATCCTGTGCCGCGCCGCAGCGGCTGGAATATGCAAGGATCGGCTTCCTTTCAAAGGTGCAGGGCTTCATCTTTGCCGTACGCCTAATATGGGTATCGAATACCGGGTACCCCTGCAGCCCTTTGAGGTACGCTTCCCCCTGCAGGTCTGCTTCGTTCTGGCGGTCATACTGTGTGATAAAGCACCCCCGGAAGCACAATGCCTGGTTTAATTCTTCCTTTGTGTTGTCGATCTGCTCTTTCAGCTCCGCCAGCCCGTCCAGCGCAAAATCATCAATGGTCACCGGCACAAGCACGTCGTCCGACGCAACCAGTGCGTTGATTGTACTGATATTGATATCCGGCGCATTGTCAATGATACAGTAGTCATACTGCCCGGATACCTGCTGCAGCGCCTTTTTGAAACGTGTCTGCTGCTGCCTGCTCTGGTCCAGCAATACCTGCAGGTTGGCCGCCAGCAGGTTCATGTTTGCGGTGATGATATCCAGGCCGGCATAGTCCGTATGCTGGATGACTGCCGCCATGTCAACCGCACGGTCCGTCATGACCTCCGCAACCCCCGGATGGCTGTAGCCGTGCCGGTTTAAAATCTTGGAAGCGTTCCCCTGCTTGTCGTTGTCAACCAGCAGGACCCTGTATCCATGCACTGCTGCCAGGATGTGCGCCATATTCATACTTGAGATTGTCTTTGCAACCCCGCCTTTTAAGTTGATGATTGAAATTGTCTTCATGTGTTTTCCTCCCGGCCAGTATGCCGAAATCCTGTTATTTATAGTGTCCCTTTTTAGAATCCAATCCCGGCTTCCTTTGCTGTTATCAGCGGTATGTATTCCCCTGAACCGTCCAGCTCGTAA
>CANOET010000019.1 GCA_947564835.1 uncultured Eubacterium sp.
ACCGCAGCGTTGCCCCAGTCCGCCCAAGGTGTGTCTCCCGGCGCGTCCCCTGGCCGCAGCCCGCAGAGTCGTCCGGTTAGCCGGCCATAGAGTTAAAATGCATCATTGACTTTACTACAAAAACGTAGTAGTATAAATCTGAACCTAAAAAATTACAACTAGAAAAAAAGGAACGAAAAGCCTATTTGAATGAACTGTAACTAAGGAGGAAGGTTTATGAGCTGTTTACTGACAATGTCGATGATGAGCAGTGTTCTGTTTTTGCTGCTGGCTGTCACAGAAGCTGTTCGGCCGGAAATGTTCAGCCGGAAGTACAGATATAGGATGTTAAAGGCGGTGTTAGCCCTTTTGCTTGTGCCACTGCCGCTATTTTGGGATCTTGTGCAGAAAACGTTGCTGCATGCGGGTGTTTACCAGAAAAATGTATTTGTCTATACCGGGACAGAACCGACCATTTTGTATGCGCATGGAATGGCATATAAGAATACGGCATATCAGGTGGATATTATGATAAGATCGCTCTGTTTTGGAATAGGCATGCTGTCTTTCCTATACCATCTCTTCCAGTATTTTTCAGCCAGAAAACAGATCAGCCATACATTTTACAGTTGCCCGGATCAGGATCTTTTGGATTTGCTGCAAATATGGAAAAAGAAAATGAAGATCCGAAGAAAGGTGTATATCTATACATCCGATTTTAAGATTTCCCCGTTTACAATCGGAGTTTTTAAGCCGATCATTGTAGTGCCGCGTTTGACAGAAAAAAGCCAGCTGGAGATGGCAGTATGCCATGAACTTTGCCACATCAAAGCTTTTGACGGGGCTGTGAAGTTTTTATACAAGGTATTGCGGGATTTTTACTGGTATCATCCGGTGGTCTGGCTGATTGGAAATGAGTTGGATCAGGCTTCGGAGCTTGCATGTGACGAGCAGGTAACCAGGTATATGGACAAAGCCGGAAGAAGAAAGTATGGTAACCTGCTGATTGATATTGCCAGTGAGGATTTTATATATGCGCATGGTTGCATGGATTCCTTTATCGAAGATAAGCAAACAATAGAAAAAAGGCTCCGTTTTATTATGAAGGAAACAAGAAATACATCCGTATTTGCCGTATTTGTATCTATGGTAATGGCTGTCTGCTCTGCGGCAGCTGTCATTGTTTACAAACCGGTAAGCATTCTTAAGGAAACGCCATGTGAAGGAGAAACCTTCGGTTCTTTAGAAGCAGGGATGTCCGTGGTGATTGAAACGGGAGAAGATCCGGCTGCATTCTCCCAGGGAGCATTTGAAAAAATCATGTATCCGTATGAATTTTCAGATTCAGATGGAAATACCTATCAGGCGGATACCGTATGCGGGTACAAGGATTGTGTACATCATTATGTGTATGGAATTTGTAAAGAACATGTGAAAAAGGCAGACGGAAGCTGCTGGTTAAAGGCGGATTCAGCGAAAAGATGTTTCAATTGCGGATATATTACAGACAAAGCGCCATTGACTGAGAGCAGATATCCGGTGTGCATACATGAATAAAATAATTGCACCATTGAATTTATAACAAGAATGTAGTAATATAAATCTAAAAATAATCATCCGAAAAAAGAAAGGAAGTGTGCAGCAATGAAATATAGTTTATCCAATACCGAACAGATGATAATGGAAAGGCTTTGGGAGATAAAAAAATGGACCACCGGGGCGGAATTTTGGGAATATTTTAACAGCAAAGGAAAATCATCCAAACGCCAGACGGTCAATACCTATCTTGCACGTATGACAGAAAAAGGGCTGCTGGTAAAAAACGGCACTGCCTATATGTATGCCTTTACCAGGGAAGAATATGAACAAAGAAGGGCAAAAGATATTCTGGACAGCATGTACCATGGTTCCTTGAAGAAATTTGTCGCGGCCCTGAACGGTGCGAAGAGGCTGAATCAGCAGGAAAAAGAGGAACTAAAAGCTTATCTGGATGAACAGTCGTATGGAGAGAAGGAAAAATGAGGGTAACGGATCAGGAGCGGGAATTTTCTGTTCATATTATGGAACTGAGAAAATCAGGAGAATTGGGGCAGGCAGTGCAGGCTTGCAATGAAGCGATCAAATTTTTTCCGCGGTCAAATTTTTTCTTTAAAATAAAAGGAGATATTTTATATGATTTGTCAAGATATGATGAGGCAGTGTATGCTTATTTGTTATTTTTAGAAAGAATCAAGGAAAAACCGGAATATTTTACAAATTTTACCCGTTTTATTGGGAAGGTGCATGCCAAAACAGCTATCAATAAAAATGTTTTAGAAAAATTATCAGAGATGATTGTAAATGAGGAATATCCTTATATTATTCGAAGCGGTTTGTTGAAAATTGTTTTGGACTTGTTTCAGCCATCTGAAGAATTGCTGCTGAAAATTGAGGAATGTAACAGGAATTACGTAATTGAAACAATAAAACCAGAATATGAGCATGTATTAAAAATTGGAAAATGTGAGACCATTGTTTTTCTTTGCAGTATAAAAAAAGATATATATTTAAAGAAAGATCATGGGGTCAACCGTTTTGTTCTAAAACGTCTGGAATTAGAAAATCTTTACGAACCTGCAGTACGTTTAATTAATAAGATGCTGGAATATAGTAATGATTTTGTAGACGTCAGTGCATTATTCCGTATTTGCCGCAAAAGAAATGATTATACTGAAGCAGTTTTCTACATGTCGAAAAGAGATATCGTTCATGAAAAAGAATTTCATATCCAATATGAGTTGGTGTGGTTTTTTGATTCCATTGGCGATGAAGAATCACGTAATCAGGCCCTGGCATGTTTAGATGAATTGTCAGCTGGCAGAATACCTGTGTGCAGAGCCTTATTTAAATTTTATCTCAAGTATAATATGATCAAACAGGCGAAAGAAGTACAGGAAAGAATTTTTAGCTACAATAATAACATAAATGAAAATAACAAGAAGAAGCATGCAAAAGCAGATCGTGTGAATAAAGAAACACAAGATGTGATATGGGAACGGCTTCAGACGTTGGTAAGTGAACAGGAACATAACCGGCAGCTAATCGCAATTACAGAGTTAATTAAAGGTTTTTCCCATGAGCTGGGACAGCCGGTTACGAATATACGTTATGCAATTCAGTTATACAATAAAAAAAATCGTAAATTTCATATAGAAATCAGAGATGAAGAACAAAAATTACTGGATAATATATTGATACAAACGCAAAGGGTAGGAAAGTTATTAAATCGCTTTGCACCCATTACATCCAGCCAAAGTCAGAAAGAATATTTTTCTGCTGTCGAAGCAATCAGATCGGTATTTGATGAAATGAGTGTCAGATTGTTGCATGAAAATATAGAATACCAGATTATTGGAAATGCAGAAGAAAAAATTTACGGAGAAATTTTACAGTTTTCACAAGTTTTTTATAACCTGATTATAAACGCAATTTATGCAATTCAAAAAAAAGGGAATAAAGGTTGGATAAAGGTTGAACAGAATGTGGAAGATCAACGGCTGATGATTGTGTTTTCCGATAATGGTATAGGGATTCCTCCGGATTTGCATAGGAAAATCTTTGAACCTTTTTTTTCAACGAAAAAAAAGGAGTTAGAGGAAGGGGGAGAGGGGTTAGGATTATTTATTGTTTGGAATATTTTAAAAATGTTTCACGGCCGTATTTATGTAGATGCGGCTTATCAGGAAGGTGCGCGGTTTATTTTAGAATTTTATAAGGAGACAGAGACAAATGTATAATATTTTGCTGGCAGAAGACGACAGGCAGACGGCGGGTTACGTAAAAGAAGCTTTAGAGTTAGAAGGTATGAAAGTGGATGTCGCTTATGACGGGCAGATGGGATTAGAGAAATTTAAAGAAAGGAATTATGACCTTATTCTTTTAGATTTGGAAATGCCTAAAATGAGCGGAGAAGAGCTTTTAAGGGAGATTAGAAAAGACAATCCATATATTGATATTATTGTATATACGAATTATGCGAAATTCGGAAATATTCCTAAATTAGTAAATATGGGAATTAATGGTTATATCAATAAAGGACCGGAAGCTGATTTAGATGAACTAATCAATTTAGTAAAAGAAAAGTTGGAGCCGTTGGATGCATCTGAAATGGAACGATTAATTTTGCAGACTGAAATACTAAAAAAAGAATAGGATGTGTGATACAAAGGTGGAAGATTATTTATTAGATACAAATGCATATTTTGCGATTTTAAGGTATGTTATTTCACAAGAGAGGAACGAAAAATACGAGAGAATCCTGAATGGAAATTGCTGCATTTCAAAACTAACCCGGATTGAGATAATATCTGTTATAGGAAAATATGCCAGAGGGGCAGGAAGATCTGTTCAGATCTGTGATCGTGTACCGGAAGGAGAAATCAAGCCTTGTGGGAAAAAATATGTGGTTAGGGAGAAAAGAAAATGGAGCCAGAAAAAATTACGGGATTGGATAAAATTGGAGAACGAGATCGTAAATGGCAGAAATCCGAAAATCATGGTGACGGTTTTAGAAATCAATGATCATGTTATTACAGAAGCGCAAAAATTTATAGAACAAGCGTTATTACATAATTTTGGTTCGATGGATGCAATGATGCTTGGAACTGCAAAAGCACATTCTACAGAAGAAAAGAAGATGATAGTTGTAACTGCAGATAAGGGATTTAAGGCTGGAATGGATCGGATTGGTTTTCCGCATATTTCGATTTAAAGAAAAAACACTTGCAAGATTTTCCTTTTACGATTACAATATTATGTACACCAGAACATGAACATACAATACCGCAGCCGCCGGTCAAAAAACGGCTGCCGCAGAAAAGGAGAAGGCTATGATCGAACATAAGAACATCCAGGAAATGACCCGCAGAGAATACTGCAGCTATGTACAGCAGCATTACAGCAACGACCCGCAGTGGGTGCGCACGAGGCTGATCTCCAAATGGGACCAGGAAAAGGAAAAGAAAAAAAGTGAGGGGGCGGCACAGTGAGCAGGACTGCATGTATCACAAGGGAAACGAAAGAAACGCAGATTACCGTCCGCCTGGATCTGGACGGGACGGGGAAAAGCAGGCTGGATACGGGGATTGGTTTTTTTGACCATATGCTGGACGGCTTTGCCAGGCACGGGCTGTTTGACCTGGAAATTACGTGTAGGGGGGATCTTTCGGTGGACTGCCATCACAGTATAGAGGATACCGGAATTGTGCTCGGCAGCGCGGTCAAAGAAGCGGCCGGGGATAAAAAGGGAATCCGCAGGTATGGATCTTGTATCCTTCCGATGGATGAGGCACTTGTACTATGTGCCGTGGATCTGTCCGGCAGGCCGTATTTTGTATATGATGCACAATTTCACGGGGAAAAGTGCGGGCAGATGGATACGCAGATGGCGAAGGAGTTTTTTTATGCCGTGAGCTATGCAGCGGGTATGAACCTGCATATCCGGGTATTGTCCGGGGAAAATGATCATCATATCATGGAAGCGATGTTTAAGGCTTTTGCAAAAGCGCTGGATCAGGCGTCCGGGCGGGAAGAGCGTATTGCCGGCGTGCTTTCCACAAAAGGGGTTTTGTAGCAATGGGATGAATCCGTATCCAGGGATTCATCTTTTTTTACATTTCTACCATATCTTGTAGAAGAAATTGTGAAAAATCACAAAAATACATAGATATAGTATTTGGGATTGACTTTGAACTCTTGTTTGGTTACAATATCATTCAAAAGGATCTGATAAGAGGATAAGGAGCGAAGCAGAATGAAGATTATTAAGCGAAGTGGTTCAGAAGTGACTTTTAATATCGATAAGATCAGCCAGGCGGTGAGCAGAGCTAATCTGAGTGTGCCGGAGAGTGCCCGGCTGAATGAGCTTCAGGTCGTCTTGATTTCAGACAATGTGAGGAAGATCTGCGAACGGATGGGGCGTGCGCTGAATGTGGAAGAGATTCAGGATCTTGTGGAAAATGAGATTATGAACCAGCGTGCCTTTGATGTTGCCAGAAATTATATTACCTACCGCTATAAGCGTGCGTTGGTGCGCAAATCTAATTCCACGGACGAACAGATCTTAAGCCTGATCGAATGCAACAATGAGGAGGTCAAACAGGAAAATTCCAATAAAAACCCGACCGTGAACAGTGTGCAGCGGGATTATATGGCAGGCGAGGTCAGCAAGGACATTACGAAGCGGTTTTTGCTGCCGGAGGATATTGTGCAGGCGCATGAGGAAGGGATCATTCATTTTCATGATTCGGATTATTTTGCCCAGCATATGCACAACTGCTGCCTGGTCAATCTGGAGGATATGCTGCAAAACGGCACGGTGATCAGCGAGACACTGATCGAGCCTCCCAAGAGCTTTGCGACGGCCTGCAATATCGCGACACAGAGCATTGCGCAGATCGCAAGCGCGCAGTACGGCGGGCAGAGCATTTCCCTGTCGCACCTGGCTCCGTTTGTGCAGGTCAGCCGGGAAAAATACCGCAGGCGGGTACGGGAAGAGTTCCAGGCGCAGGAGCTTGAGCTGGATGAAACAAAGATCAATGAGATTGCAGAAAAGCGGGTCCGTGATGAGATCAAGCAGGGCGTGCAGATGATCCAGTACCAGGTGATTTCCCTGATGACGACAAACGGACAGGCGCCTTTTGTGACCGTATTTATGTATTTAAATGAAGTGGAAGAGGGGCAGACGAGGGATGACCTGGCCATTTGTATCGAAGAAATGCTTCGCCAGCGGATCAAAGGGGTGATGAATGAGCAGGGCATTTATATTACGCCTGCGTTCCCAAAGCTGATCTATGTACTGGAAGAGGATAATATTCATGAAGACAGCAAATATTATTACCTGACCAAAATCGCTGCGCAGTGTACGGCAAAGCGTATGGTGCCGGACTACATATCAGAAAAAATCATGAAAAAATTAAAGCAGGGCAACTGTTATACCTGTATGGGCTGCCGTTCGTTTCTGACTGTTTATAAGGATGAACAGGATAAGTTTAAATTTTACGGAAGATTCAACCAGGGTGTTGTGACGCTGAATCTGGTGGACATTGCCTGTTCCTCCGGCGGCGATATGGACCAGTTCTGGAAGATCTTTGACGAACGCCTGGCCTTGTGCAAGCGGGCGCTGATGTGCCGCCATAACCGCTTAAAGGGCACGCCGTCCGATGTGGCGCCGATCCTGTGGCAGCATGGCGCACTGGCACGCCTGAAAAAAGGGGAGACGATTGATTCCTTATTATATGGGGGATATTCTACGATATCGCTTGGATATGCGGGGCTGTATGAATGCACCAAGTATATGACCGGGAAATCGCATACAGACGAGGAAGCAAAACCGTTTGCGCTGGCTGTGATGCAGCATATGAACGACGCCTGCGCCAAATGGAAAGCGGAAGAAAATATTGATTTTTCCGTGTATGGGACGCCGCTGGAGTCAACGACCTATAAATTTGCCAAATGCCTGCAGAAGCGGTTTGACAAGATTCCGGGCGTAACGGATAAAAACTATATTACAAACAGTTATCATGTACACGTAACCGAAAAGATCGATGCATTTACAAAGCTGAAATTTGAAGCCGATTTTCAGAAGCTTTCCCCGGGCGGCGCGATCAGCTATGTAGAGGTGCCGGATATGAAGACGAATCTGGAAGCAGTTATGTCTGTGATGCGTTATATTTATGATAACATTATGTACGCGGAGCTGAACACAAAGAGCGATTACTGCCAGGAGTGCGGATTTGACGGGGAGATAATCATCAAAAACGACGGACACGGCAAGCTGGTGTGGGAATGCCCGCAGTGCGGCAACCGCAACCAGAATAAGATGAACGTGGCCAGACGTACGTGCGGGTATATCGGGACGCAGTTTTGGAATCAGGGGCGTACGCAGGAAATTCAGGAACGGGTGCTGCATTTGTAACAGGAGTCATAAAAAGAAAAGCTGTCCGGATATGGGACAGCTTTTCTTTTTATGCTTTTTTTGTTAGGATTTCTTTTTCTTGGAAGCCTGTTCATAATCCACGGCTTTTTCACCGTTATGCGAAAGCGCGGTCAGCGTGTGGCGGACAACCGTGCCTTTTTTCATATAGCACCAGGAATAACCGTCTACGGCTTCGCATGTATAGATCCCGATAAAGGCAGGTTTTTTATCCGGCTCCTGCAAAAGCTGTGTCCCGCGCAGCTGGTATTGTACGCCGTTTTCTGCATAAAAGGCGTAAGCGGCATGCAGGTAATTTGCCGTGTTTTCGTCTGTGGTACGGAAGGTTTCTTCTTTGATCTGGTACTCGGTGGCCAGTTCAGAGGCCAGAATCTGCGTTCCCTGCATGGAGGTAAATACATAAAGGGCTACGGAAGCCAGGATGCCAAGCAAAAGGATAGAAAATATTACCAGGCCGTTTTCTTTTCCGGCAAGAAATTTTCGAAAAAGCAGGAAGGCTACAAGTAAAAATGTAATGGCTGCTATGATGGTAATCCATGTATATATGCTCATAAAGCAGAAACTCCTTTGATCTGATCTTGGGGTGTTTGGCCCTGAGACATATTATAATATATTTTTTGCTGGTTGAAAAGGGAAAATTTAGGAAATTTTTGATTCCGGATATGATATAACTAAATTTTTCTTGATATGTACTTTATAACACGGTATGATAATAAATATGAAAATCAAAGAAAGATGAATGGAAGGGACAGAATATAATGGGTGAATGGATACTTCATATAAAAGGGTTTGGAAAGGTTATGGAAGCAGCGGTACAGCCTGCACCTTTGACATTGCTTATAGGTGATAATAACAGCGGAAAAAGCTATATTATGACGCTGCTTTATGGCATTATGTCTGCTGATTTCTGGAAGGATGATTTTGTCTTTCGGGAAGACTCGGATGTTTTTCAGAAATGCGCGGGAATAGTAAAGAGTCTGATTGGGCAATTAAAGGGTCATTCTGTTGTGGAGTATATGATTCAGAAAGATCAGTTGCAATTGTATCAGCAGTTATTGAATGAACTGCTGATCCTGAATAAAGCGAAATTTCTGAAAAAACTGTTTAACCGGGAATTGGATATCGAAGAATTTCGTATAGAATTTCAGGAAACAGCAGAGTTCCATTTTGCTATTTCATTGGAAGAACATCCAGGCGGAGCAAGATTCTTATTTGTAAGGAAACATGGTTTTAACTGGGGTACTGTGTGTGAAGAAAGAATACCTGATATGCAGATTATATGGTTATTGGCCCGTATGCTGCAGGGGATGCTGCAGTCGTCAGGTACTGCGAGGCCGGTTTATTTTCCGACAGCCAGGACAGGAATTCTGCTGACCTATAAAGATCTGACACGCAATGCCCTGAAAGAGCGGTTTTCTTTGGAAACAACGGAGAAAAACCTGCTGACAAAACCAAATACGGATTTTTTGATGGCGTTAAGCAGTTTGGATATCAGCCATCAGAACGAAAGAAATCAAATTTTAACCGAATTTATAGAAAAGAATATCTTATCCGGTCATATCCAGGCTGCTGGATATCCGATGCTTGAAATCGAATATCAGCCTGACGGGGCAGCTGGTCTTTTGCCCATGTATATTTCTTCTGCAGTTGTAACAGAAACAGTGCCGTTGCTGCTGTTTTTAAAATATGGCAATATGTGTACATTTTTAGTGGAGGAACCGGAAATATCCCTTCACCCAAAGCTGCAATGGGAAATGGCCCGTTTGCTTATCAGGATGGTGAATGCAAATCTGCCGGTTATTGCAACAACGCACAGTGATATTATTTTGCAGCATATGAATAATATGATAAAAGCAGGAAAGCTGAGTCATAAAGAACGGTTTTTTCAACAGACAGGATACGAAAAGGAAGATTTGTTATCCAAAGAGCAGATTGCTGTCTATCAGTTTGAAGAAGGAAAGGATGGAAAGACACGCCTGACCAGGCTGCTTTGTGGTGACGATGGATTTGAAGCGATGACATTTTACCAGACGCTGAAAAAAATAAACGAACAAATTGATTTTATTGAAGAAGAAAGGGAACCGAACCGTGTTTTGTGAAGATGTGGAAAAAAGGCTGGAATTATTGGATCGTGGTTCCGTTATTATTTCGGATCGCCAGATGCAGCTGACAGAAAAAGAGGAACAGGGAGCAGCCAGCCTGAAGCTGATACTGCAGTATCCATGTATCTTATTTTGCGGACTGGAAAAGAAAAAACTGCAGTATTTTAAAAATCAGAAATGCTCTGATTATGTGCTGTTTGAATTTGCGAAAGATCATTGGCTGCTGCATATTTTTGAACTTAAGCGTTCTGTAGGTGTCAGTGAATGAGAACGTATAAAAAAACAATTTCTTGGGGCATTGCAAAATGCACTGGCACTTGCAGGGGTGTTGCATATTGAAATGGATCTGAATGATGTTTATGTTTATACGGTTTATCGGAATGATAAAATAAATCATATGGCAAATACAGTAAAAGCGAGACTGCGAATGCACGAACCAAACAGGTTCATGCAAAAAGAAACGGGTGGCTGGAATGAAAAAGAATTGGCAGTTGATTTTTTGGGAAGGCGTTCGCTCGTTCATCAGAAAATTAAGCTTGATATTGAAAGCGGGGAAGGAAGTTTTCAGCTTAGATTCCAACAGTCTAAAAATGCCTCTTCCTCAATAACTCCTACTGTTCCTTCACATATAAATGTATCCAATAAGCCGCAGTAACGGAATGCACCATTTCCAATTTGTCCGATATCGCTTTGTGTTTGAAACGCCCCTGCAAGCAGATATACAGCTTATGCCTTGCCGGGAACGGACCGACCAAGCATTACAGTACCATGCTAAAGAATTTTTTGACCACAGAGAAATTTGAGGTCATTACAGCGTATGATGGCAAAAGCGCTCTCGACAGGTTCTTTTCGGATAGTTTCAGTCTGGTTTTGCTTGATTTGATGATTCCTCAGATAAGCGGAATGGAAGTCATGGAAAAAATCAGAAAAAACAGCACTGTCCCGATTATTATTATATCGGCGAAAGATACGGATTCTGATAAAACGCTTGGTTTAGGTTTGGGAGCAGATGATTATATAACGAAACCGTTTTCTGTCACAGAAGTATTGGCAAGGATAAAAGCAAATATCCGAAGAACTACACAGTATGCTGCAAGTGCAACAGAACAGCAGCCAATACTTCAAACGGGAAACCTTGTTATGAATCTGAATGAGTATTCTGTAACAAAAAACGGCTGTAAAATAGAGCTTACATCAAAAGAATTTGAAATTTTAAAGCTGTTATTGCAGAATCCAAAGAAAGTATATACGAAAGAACAGATTTACTCCCTTGTCTGGAATGATACCTATTATGGTGATGAAAATGCTGTCAATGTCCATATCAGCAGATTGAGGAATAAAATAGAAGATAATCCCCGTGAACCGCAGTATGTGATTACAGTATGGGGAATCGGATACAAATTGGGGGAGTGAAAGGATGAGCGATAAAACAATCATATTCTTTTTGGCAGCTGCCTCCTGCTTATTATTCCTTGTGGTCTTATACCAGCGTTTTGTTTTTGGCAGGGGAATACAGGCAAAGATAAAACGGATAAATAAAAAATTGGAGGAAATTTTAGAAACTGGAAGTGACGAGAAAGTAATGGTGTTTACGGACAACCCTGTTTTGATGGAATTAGGGGGACAAATCAACAGCCTGCTGATAGACCGTCAGAAAATAAGGGCAGATTTTAAAAGGGAAGAAATTTCTTCTAAAAAGATGCTGGCGAATATCTCCCATGACATAAAAACACCGCTAACGGTCATATTGGGTTATCTGGAAATTATGCGTTTGAACCATGCAGATAATGAGATGTTGAAAAAAGTAGAAACAAAAGCGAATCAAGTTATGAACCTTATCAATCAGTTTTTTACATTAGCAAAACTGGAATCTGGCGATACAAATATAAATCTTGGCAAAGTCAATATCAACGAGATATGCAGGGAGAATGTTTTGGAGTTTTATGATATTTTATTGCAGAAAGATTTTGATGTTGATTTGTTTATTCCAGAAACAGCTATTTTTGTGCAGGGGGAGAAAGAAGCCCTGCAAAGGATTTTATACAATTTATTGTCAAATGTAATACGCTACGGCTCCGACGGAAAATATTTAGGAGTTTTTTTGCGTCAAGACAAGAGCAATGTATATATTGATGTGGTTGATAAAGGGAAAGGGATTGAACAGGAATTTGCATCGAATGTGTTTGACAGGCTCTATACAATGGAAGATTCCAGAAATAGGGAAATACAAGGGAACGGATTAGGCTTAACGATTGCGAAGAATCTTGCAAAGCAATTAGAGGGCGATATATTTTTAAACAGCATACCGAATGTCAAAACAACTTTTACAGTAAGCCTCAAAAAAATAACTTATTAAATTCCCTGCGAAACACCCTGCGGGTATCCCTTTATGCCCAAAAAGCATGGGCAGGAATAATGAAAGAAATTCGTAAGAATTAGTCAAGAGTTTTGAAAATCTATATCGCTATAATGGTATTCATAAAACACCTCTGGGCGTATTGCTGCGTCCGAGAAAGGCGTTACTAAGGAAACACCCTACGGGTATCCTTTTATGCCAAAAGGCTGGCATGAACAGAGAAAGGAGGCAAAATGTCTTATATTTTGCAAACAAGCCATCTAAGCAAAACGATAGGTGGAAAACAGTTAGTCACAGATGTGAATATCCATGTAAAAAAAGGTGAGGTATATGGATTTTTAGGACCGAACGGGGCAGGTAAAACCACGGTGATGAAGATGCTTACAAACCTTTGGAAACCGACAGGCGGCACGGCCTGGCTGTTTGGGAACGTATTGGAAAAAAACTCTTACGAGGTGCTGAAGCGCATGGGAAGCATCATTGAATTTCCTACATTTTATGACCATATTATCCTTGACGAGCCGACAAATGGTTTAGACCCCGCAGGAATGAAGCAAATCAGAGATTTGTTTCGGATGCTATGTACCGAGTATGGCATGACGCTTATGATATCCAGCCATCTTCTTCCAGAAATAGAAAGTATTGCCGATACGGTTGGCGTTATCCATCATGGAAAAATGATGAAAGAAATATCCATGAAAGAAATTGCAGAAACAAATACGGCGTATATTGAGCTTGCCGTAGAGGATACAAAGAAAGCGGCGTATGTTTTAGCTGAAAAAATGCAGTTAAGTAATTTTAAAATCGTAAACGATTCGGGGATTCGTATTTATGAGCAGGGTGTCACCACACAAAAGATTTCAAGGGAATTGATGGCAAATGATGTTGAGATTGCTTCCATCAGCCAACATACCGAAACATTGGAGGACTATTTCTTAAAAATCACATCGGAGGTGGGAAAATCATGTTAAAGCTTGTCAGACTTGAATGGAAAAAGAATAATATCGGGAAATATTTAAGGGGCGTAATCATTATGGCGGCTCTGCTTGGCTTATTTGTCTTTGCGTTAGCGTTTTTGGGCATTGCCAACGACCCAGACGGGACACTGGATGCTGCGCCTGGGACAGATGTAATCTCCGCTCCCATTGAATTATTTACCAGCATGGCTTTTCTTATTTACACCAGTGTAATGTTGGCATCCTTTATTGTAAGCGCATACAAAAACAAGACCATGAATCTGATGTTTTCCTACCCTATTAAGCGGCAGAAAATCTTAGCTTCCCAAATGATTGCGGTCTGGACTTTTAATTTTGCCGCACTCATTTTAACAAAACTGGCAATTTATATGTGCGTGTTCTTTGGGGCAAAATTTATGCAGTCATCCTTTGCTGTTGATTTTTCAATAGGCAGCCTGTCATTTTATATACAACTGATACTAAAATCAGTGGTAATCGTCAGCATGAGCTTTATTGCCCTGTTTGTCGGGATGGCTTTAAAATCTTCAAAGGCAACGATTGTCACTTCATTTTTGCTGATTTTTCTCACGCAGGCGAACATTGGCGATTTCACAATGGCAGGCAACGCAGTATTTCCTATTATTTTGACGGCTATTTCTTTGCTTTTTGCCGCTTTGTCAATCGTAAATGTGGAAAGCAAAGATTTAATGTAGGGGCGGGAACAAGGAAAAAATAGATTCTAACGAGGAATTTTCAGCAGAAGGTATTTCAAAGAAAAAGGAATTGAGGTATTTTTTGAGAAAGAAAATATCCATACCCTCGACGGCAAAGGCATGATATTCCGATTATATCGAGCGGTGTTCAGGCTGATCAGGGTTAACCTATAAGTGTTATAATAAAAAACAGACAGTATCGTTATACAATACTGCCTGTTTTTTATTTTTTCAAGAAAGCCGTAATGACCTGTTCCATATAAGGTCTATTATGCAATTCCAAATGATAAAATATTTTTGCATAAGCCCAAGTATCAAATCTGGAGCACCTATTACCTAAATCGCCGCGGCTTTGACGACTCCAGTATAAGGCATTCGCTAAATTTTTATCATATTTTTGCGCATCACAAATATTATCGGGGAACTGCATTTGAAAATTTTCCTTTAAGTATTTTATCAATCCTTCTTTTTCTTGGTCTGGAACTTCGGTTTTTAGCAGGCAGTCATATATCATATAATATTCTACAACATACAACCCAACATATAACGCAAAGGTTTCATTAGCGGTTTTTGAAATTGGCGCATTATTATACCCAGTCAAAGGCTGGATTTCTATAATGGCGCCACATATACACGAAGCAAGCTTATGTCTGTCTAATCTGCTGCCAGCCATGTGTTCCAGTGCTTCGGCTTTATAATCCTCGTATTTGGCATTAATAGCAAACGGGACAGGCAAGTCATTTACCTGGCTTTTAATGCAGTAATTATTATCATTATCGCAAATCTGTTTAAAAAGAGGGTCAATAATGTCAAAGTACAGCGCCTTGAAAGTATCTGACGGTTGTGTCCTACTCATTTGTGCGGTCTCCTTTAGTTATCGTCAAATGAAAAAGCTTTTTCTGAACCGTCTGAATACCTTAATTTATATCCTTGCGTTTTTTGCTGGCCTGAACTGCAAAATTTTAAAACCTCGCCGAAATCAAAATCATTATTTTGGTCATATACATCTGAAGTATCTTTTTCTGCCAGTGCATCTAATAAATTTTTTGCCTGTAACATTTTATTTATCCTCCTTTTTAGATTATACGATATCATATTTTGTGAAATATGTAAATAAATTTTTCAAATCATTAAGAAAAATTAAACAATATTGTTAAAAATGCACAAGGGGTTATTCATTTTCAAGATGAAAAGATAGCATCCAATTATGGCAATGTTCCAATGTCTAAAAATGCCTCTTCCTTAATATTTCAACAATCTAAAAATGCCTCTTCCTCAATAACCCCTACGGTTCCTTCGCATATAAATGTATCCAGTAAGCCGCAGTAACGGAATGCTCCTTTTCCGATTTGTCCGATATCGCCTTGTGCTTGAAACGCCCGGATGTTGCTGCCTGCAAAAGCGGACCGCCCGATTCTTTTTAACGGGCCTTGCACCGTCACGCGCTGAAGCTCCCGCCTGCCTGCAAATGCGCCGTCCATAATTTCATTCACCTGGGCAGGTATGACAAAATCCTGCTGTTTACAGCTTTTCAGCACCTGGCACAGCCTTTTTCCATCCAGGCTGTATACGATCTGGTCTTTCACGCAGTACGCGGGATTTCCTTCGGCAAAAGAAACGGATGTAAGATCCAGCTCGTAGAGCATAGCGGATGTTCCGCGCTTTTTCTGACGCCTGTTAATTTCACCCGTAAAATGTCTGCCGAATGTGATGCTGCGCAGCAGGCCACAGTTTTTAAAGGTATCCTCGGCGATAGAACGTACCTGGTCAGGCAGCCGGATCGAAGAAAGTGCGGTCTGCTCAAAAGTACCCATATAAAAGTGATCTATATCAACCTGGTTGCCGGGCTCTGTTTGAATCAGATCCCGGTAATAAGGCGGGTCATCGTCAAATTCAATTTCCGTTCTTACAACCAGGTAAAGGCCGATCCGGTACCCGTCAAAATCTTTTATCTGCTGCAGCTTCTTTGCCTGCTGCAGATTGATCCCGGACAGCTTCGTACATCCCAAAAACGCCCCTGCGCCAAGCTCTTTGATGCCTTTATGCAGAATCACTTTCTCAAGATGCTGGTTGCCTGCAAATGCCAAAGGCGCAATATACTTCGTGCTTGAAGGGATCCGGTAGGTTTTTCCTTCCTTATCGGCACAATAGCAGACCAGGGTGGATTGATCTCTGGAAAAAAGGATCTGGTCCTTTGCCAGATAGTACTTGTTTTCCGGTGATACGGAAAGTTCCCGGATGCCAGGGCATTCCAACGCCCCTGGATCAAGGGTTTTTAACTGCTTTGGAATCGTAAGCTTTTCCAGCTTCAGCGACAAAAAAGAACCTGTTGCTAATTTGCGCAGGGAGTCGGGCAGGAATAGCTTTGTCACGGGATCGCTGATGACCCGTTCAAATACATGATGGCTTTCAATCGAAGTGATTCCTTCTTTATAGTTATAAATGTTTCAGCTGAGTATTAATCTGTACTTGTAAAATATTAGGTTCTATGTTAAAATTGAGAAAAGAAAGCGGAACGATATACCATGTATCCGGTTTATCAAGAAGCGATTTCTAATGGCTGGATAGTATTTCAAATAATGGGTTATAATCTATGAATATATTTAAACGATAGGAGCTATTGATGATGCATCGTTTTACAGACCAGAACCACTGGATCAAACATTTTTTGGCAGGAGGAATACTTGAATGAGACGAAACGGCGCAGTCGATTTTTGGAAGTTTGTATTCGCAGCTGTAATTATGTGCTTTCATTCCCTGTACTTTGCAGGTTCGGAAAAATACTATTTTTATGACGGCGCAAATATGGTAGAATATTTCTTTCTTGTATCCGGTTTTTTCATGGCAGCTTCCGTGTTAAAATCGGATCCTTGCAACACCCCTGTCTGGAAAAATACCTGGCAGTTTTTGTTCCATAAAATCAAATGCCTATGCCCGGAATATTATGTAGCCTGGGCCATCTCTTTTCTCATTAAGCAGACTGCAGGCGGCCTCCTGCCGCTGCGGAAAATCTGCAAGCATGCCGTTTCCTGTATCTGGGAATTATTGTTTTTAAGGATGGCCGGATTTAATGCTTATAATGCAAACGGGGCAACCTGGTATATCTCAGCCATGCTGTTTGCTATGCTGCTGTTGGTGCCGTTATTTTATAAATACAGAGAAAATTTTCTTCATTTGCTTGCGCCGGTGATCTGCCTTGTGACACTTGGATATTTGTACAGCGTCGGCGGAACGCTGCGGGGAAATACAGACTGGATGGGATTTTGCTATAAAGGGCTGCTGCGTGCTGCCGGTGTACTTTGCCTTGGGTGCATCTGCTATATTGCCTGCCAGAAAATCAAGGAAGCGCCGCTTACCTGTTTTACGAAAATACTGTTGTCGCTGATAGAAACAGGCGGTTATCTGTTCGCGCTCTACTGGACTTTCGGACATGCGGTATCTAAAATGCAGTTTGTAATTTTACTGCTGTTTGCAGTATCTGTCACGATCAGTTTCAGCCATCAGGGATTCTTTGCAGGTATTTATGATAACAGGGTCTGCTACTGGCTGGGGAAATTCAGCTTTCCGCTGTTTTTATCCCATCATGCGTGGAGCGGGAAAATGAACCGGATGTTCCCGGATGAGGCTTATGCGCAGCTGTTTCCAAAGTATGTGGCGCTGTCTGCAGCTACGGCGTTTGCAGTGTATCTGATTTCTGCGTGTTTCAGAAAGCTGTATCAAAGATGGGGGATGACGCTGCGCTGCTTGTTTCTGAAAGGCCAGATCCATAATTAGTGTTCGGTACTTAGAAACGAATGTTTGCGCAAAGTGGCAAAGGAGCTTAAAAACAGACATTGAATGATGTTTAAAAATATTATATACTGGAGAGGATGATTTTATGAGATCAGACAGTGTATCAATCAAACACAGTTTGCATATTGCAAAGCTGATACAGCGGTGAGGCAGGTAATCATATGGATTTAAATTTACAGATCACAGACATGGCGGGAGCAGTCCCGCAGCATTCAACGGTTATTGTTAATTTTGTAGCGGCCATTCGTAAACAATTGAAGAACAGTTCTTGCTTTGTATACTCGGATAATGTGCAATATAGATTCAAAACAGATGCCGGCAAGGATCAAATAGTGATTCCGGATGCCTCGATCAATTGCAGGATAAAATCAAGACGCGGGAATACATTTTTAGATGCACCGCGCTTTGTAATGGAAGTCCTTTCACCTACAACAGAACAATATGACCGCAGTGTAAAAATGGAATTGTACTGTCAGCAGGAAATTGACGAATATTGGATTGTCGATTGGAGACTGAAAAAAATAGAAATTTATGAGCTTGACTATGAAAACGGCATTCCAAAATATTTTCTTTGGAAAGAAATTACAAAAGAAAATAAGGAAGAATTACAAATTATCCCTTTTCCTAATCTTAAAATTGCCTTTGATGAATTGTTTGACGAAATAGATAATTACGGCGGATAATCTATGGCAGTGAAAAAGGATCAGAAATCGCAGAAAACATATGTTCTGTAAACAAAAAACACTTGACACCTTCCGCGTCTTATGATAAGATATCCAAGTCATCTGCAAAAAGGCAGGATCAACTTCATGGAACAAAAATTAGAACAGGCATATTTATACGATTTTTACGGCGAGCTGCTTAACGACCGCCAGCGGAAGATCTACGAGGATGTCATTTTTAACGACTTATCCTTAGCGGAGATCGCCGAAGAGGAAGGCATCAGCAGACAGGGTGTCCACGAGATGGTCAAGCGCTGCCGGGAATCTTTGGAGGGATATGAGCGCAGGCTGCATCTGGTACAGAAGTTTCTGACCACAAAGGAACGGGTGGCCGAGATCCATGCGCTGACCAGAGAATTTAAAAACAGCCATGACGAGTCCGTCTTAGACCGGATCGGACAGCTGTCCAATACAATTTTGGATGAGCTGTAAGGAAGACAGCCGTAAGAAAACAACGGTAAAGACGGCCAGTACGAATGTAAGGAGACAGGAAAATGGCATTTGACAGCTTATCAGAAAAACTTCAGAATGTATTCCGTAACCTGCGCAGCAAGGGCCGTCTGACAGAAGATGATGTAAAGACCGCATTAAAAGAAGTCAAGCTGGCGCTGTTAGAAGCAGATGTGAATTTTAAAGTCGTCAAGAATTTCACAAAAGAAGTCCAGGCGCAGGCTATTGGTTCGGATGTGATGAACGGCCTGAACCCTGGGCAGATGGTGATTAAGATCGTCCATGATGAAATGGTCAAAATGATGGGATCTGAGACGACAGAGCTGGCGCTGCGGCCGGGTTCTGAGCTGACCGTGATTATGATGGCGGGGCTCCAGGGCGCCGGTAAGACGACAACGACAGCAAAGATTGCGGGAAAGCTGAAGCAAAAAGGGAAAAAGCCCCTTTTGGCAGCCTGCGACGTGTACCGTCCCGCAGCGATTGAACAGCTGCAGATCAACGGCCAGAAGCAGGGTGTGGAAGTCTTTTCGATGGGCGATAAAAATAAGCCGGTCAATATCGCCAAAGCCGCTGTGGAGCATGCATTGAAAAATAATTTTAACGTGCTGATCCTGGATACGGCGGGGCGTCTGCATATTGACGAAGGAATGATGGAAGAGCTGGCGGAGATCAAGCGCGAAATGGATGTTGCCCAGACGCTCCTTGTCGTTGACGCCATGACCGGGCAGGATGCCGTAAATGTAGCCAGTAATTTTGAAGAAAAGATCGGTATTGACGGTGTGATTTTAACAAAGCTGGACGGCGATACGAGAGGCGGCGCGGCTTTATCCATCCGGGCAGTAACAGGAAAACCGATTTTATACGTCGGCATGGGCGAAAAGCTGTCTGATTTGGAGCAGTTTTATCCGGACCGGATGGCTTCCAGAATCCTTGGCATGGGCGATATCCTGACGCTGATTGAAAAAGCGGAAGCGGAGATCGACCAGGAAAAAGCAAAAGAAATGGAGCAGAAGTTCAAAAAAGCAGAGTTTGGCTTTGACGACTACCTGGAGTCCATGAACCAGATGAAAAAGATGGGCGGTCTTTCCAGCGTGCTTTCGATGATGCCGGGGATCGGCGGTTCGCAGCTGGAAGAGATTGAAAATGCCATGGATGAAAAGAAGATGGCAAGGATTGAAGCGATTATTTATTCGATGACCCCGCAGGAACGCAGTGATCCGGGCATTTTGAACCCGGGCAGGAAACGCCGGGTTGCGCAGGGCGCCGGTGTAGATTTGGCGGAGGTCAACCGCCTGGTCAAGCAGTTTGAGCAGACACGCAAAATGATGAAGCAGATGACCGGCATGATGGGCGGAAAAGGAAAACGCGGCAAAATGGGAAGGTTCAGGCTTCCGTTTTAGCATAGATAGATGAATACCAGGGAGGTGAAAAAAGTGGCAGTAAAGATCAGATTAAAAAGACTTGGAAAGAAAAAGAATCCTTTCTATAGAATCGTAGTTGCAGATGCCAGAACATCCAGAAACGGCAAGAGCATTGATGAAATCGGGACATATGACCCGATGAAAGACCCAAGCGAATTTCACGTGGACGCAGAAGCAGCGAAAAAATGGCTGGCAAACGGCGCACAGCCGACAGAAACAGTAGCTAAGATTTTAAAGCTGGCTGGAATTGAAAAATAAGCACAGCCGGGATTTCGTAATGAGGTGGATCTATGAAGGAACTGGTAGAAGTGATTGCAAAATCACTGGTCGATCATCCGGAGAAAGTGGTTGTTTCTCAGACTGAGGATGATAAATCCATCGTAATCGGGCTGAAAGTCGCGCAAATGGATATGGGCAAGGTCATCGGCAAACAAGGCCGTATTGCAAAAGCGATCCGTTCCGTTGTAAAGGCAGCGGCTTCTAAGGCTGATAAAAAAGTGATTGTAGAAATTATGCAGTAATGCAAAATGCAGGAAAAAGCATTGTGAAACATGGGTATGTTTTGCAATGCTTTTCCTGTTGCGGCTGTCAGAAGAAAGAAAGCATTGATCACTTTTATAGCTATCATGTTAAGAAGAGAGGAAGCATCGATTATTTTTATGGCTATCATATAAGAATAGA
This sequence comes from uncultured Eubacterium sp., assembly GCA_947564835.1. Taxonomy (GTDB): domain Bacteria; phylum Bacillota; class Clostridia; order Lachnospirales; family Lachnospiraceae; genus Eubacterium_J. Next base: position 21,145 of record CANOET010000019.1, read on the forward strand.
GGAAGAGGCTTTAGATTTACAGGAAAGAGGAAGAGGTTTTAGATTTATAGGAAAGTGGAAAGGTTTTGGATATGGAAGATTTATTTCAGGTAGGCGCAGTCACAGGTACGCATGGGCTTCGCGGCGAATTGAAGGTATATCCGACAACGGATGAACTGGAGCGGTACCAGACGCTGAAAGAAGTGCTGCTGGATACGGGAAAAGAGCGGCTGACATTAAAAATCGAGCGGGCCAGGCTTGCAAAGCAGATGGTAATCGTTAAATTTGCAGGGCTTAATGATATCAACGAAGTTGAAAAATATAAAGGGGCAAAGCTGTATGTAACAAGGGAAAACGCCCTGCAGCTGCGCGAGGATGAATATTATTTTGCGGATCTTGCGGGCCTTTCTGTGCAGACAGAAGAGGGAGAGGTTTTGGGGACGCTTAAGGATATTTTGCAGACCGGCGCAAATGACGTCTATGTGGTCAGCCGTGAGCACAAGAAAGACCTGCTGCTTCCGGCGATCAAGGACTGTATCCGCAAGATTGACCTTACAAGCGGCACCATGACCGTACATTTGCTTCCGGGACTTTTGGAAGCCAGCGAAGGCGGTGCATAATGCATTTTTATATACTGACGTTATTTCCGGAAATGGTTATGCAGGTATTAAAGACAAGCATTATCGGGCGGGCGGTGCAAAACGGCCTTCTGTGTGTCCATGCGCTCAATATCCGGGATTATACGAATGACAAGCATAAAAAAGTAGACGATTATCCCTACGGCGGCGGCGCGGGTATGGTAATGCAGGCACAGCCCGTTTATGATGCCTGGCAGGCAGCCGTACAAGAAATCGCGCAGAAACGGGGAAATCCAGGCTGCGGGCATCCGCGCACCATCTATCTGACGCCGCAGGCACAGGTCTTTACACAGGGTACAGCAAAACAGCTGGCGCAGGAACAGGATCTGATCATGCTTTGCGGCCATTACGAAGGCATTGACGAGCGGGTTCTGGAAGAAATTGTCACAGACTATATTTCCATCGGCGATTATGTACTGACAGGCGGAGAACTCCCGGCAATGGTCGTTGCAGACGCTGTAGCCAGAATGGTACCGGGTGTGCTGACAAATGCAGAATCTGCAGGTACGGAATCGCTGGAAGGAAATCTGCTGGAATACCCGCAGTACAGCCGCCCGGAGGAATGGAACAAAAAAAAGGTCCCGCCCATCCTGTTGTCCGGCAACCATGCAAACGTTGATGCATGGCGCAGGGAACAGTCCGTCCTGCGCACAGCAAAACGCCGCCCGGACCTGCTTGCACAGGCCGCGCTGACCGAAAAGGAACAGGAGATGGTGCGGGAGATGCACGCCGCAAAGGATCGTAAGCAAGTACAGGCGTCGCATACCCAAGAGGATCAAAACCAGACGCAGGCTGCGTTCACTGGCTGTGAACCGCAGATATGATAAAAACATACTGGATGGACAGCAGCCTGCTGCCGGATTTGTCTGAAGATGCGCAGGCATGGGAGGCGTGTCTGAAACGGCTTCCGGAAAAACGGGCGGAAAAAATACGCCGCATCCGCCATCCGGACGGCAGGAAACAGAGCCTGGGGGCAGGGCTGTTATTGCAGGAAGCCCTCGGCAGGCTGGCGCCAGGCGCAGAAATCACACACCTTCCGTATGGGAAACCAGTCTGTCAACAGGTTCCGTTTAATCTGTCCCACACAAAAGACCGGGTGATTTTAAGCATCTGGGAAGGCGCCGGACAGCCTTTCGCAGAAGAGGACAAAAACTACCTGGCCGGATGCGATATCGAACCGGTCCGGCCCTGCCGGCTTCCTGTCGCCCGGCGTTTTTTTACAGAATCCGAGTACCAGAGCCTGGAAGCAGTCAAAGATCCCAGAGAACAAGACGAGCTGTTCTGCCGCTACTGGACCAAAAAAGAAAGCGTGATCAAGCTGACCGGACTCGGTATGTCGCTGCCTTTGCACTTGTTCGACGTGCAGGGCCGTCAGGTACGGGCGGATCGGGAGCAGATTTTATCATGGTGTTCCAAAGTGCCGGAAAATATACCAAAAGAAAAAAGGCAGGAGATTGAAAAGGCTGCCGGGATTCTGCTGGAGAAACAGCTGTTTTTGAAAGAGTACCGCTGGAAGGAATACTGCGTGGCAGTGTGCTGTATGGTGGATTGTTTTTGGGCGGAGATGTTAAGGTGGACTGTTGAAGTACAATTATGACAAAAATAAACCCGATTTTGCTAGATTTCCAGATCAGAATCTGCTATGGTTAATGCATTTGAAAAAGAAGCAGGAGACAAAAACATGAGTGAAATGAAAGACAAACTGCACACCGGAGAGCTTTATCTGCCCGGGGATGCATCCATTATGAGCGAACAGATGGTTTACCAGGACAAGCTGTGTGAGTATAACCTGACCAAGCCGTCTGAAACGGAAAAAAGAGCTGCCATGTTAAAGGAAATGCTGGCGGAATGCGGGGAAGGCGTTTATATTGAGGCTCCTTTTTACGCGAATTTCGGCGGGCATCACTGCCATTTCGGAAAGATGGTGTATGCGAATTATCATCTGACATGTGTAGACGATACGCACATTTATATCGGCGACTATACAATGCTCGGGCCGAATGTAACAATCGCTACGGCTGGCCATCCGATTCTGCCGGAATTAAGGGAAGAAATGTATCAGTATAATATGCCGGTCCATATCGGAAAAGCCTGCTGGATCGGTGCAGGAGCGATTTTAATGCCTGGAGTTACGGTTGGAGACAATACGGTAATCGGCGCAGGAAGCGTCGTGACCAAAGATATCCCGCCAAACGTGGTCGCAGTCGGGAACCCGTGCAGGGTTATGCGGGAAATCGGCGAACATGACCGCAAATACTATTATAAGGACAGGGAAATCAGGTTGTCCTGACCCTTCATTAGGAAACAGGAGGCTGCCTTTGTTTGCAGATTATCATGTACATACGGAATTTAGCGACGATTCCGTCTATCCGATGGAACAGGTTGTAAAAGATGCGGTCCGGATGCAGATGGATGAAATCTGCTTTACGGATCATGTAGACTACGGAATCAAAGACGACTGGGACTGCGGCCATGCGATCCGCTACCGGGGAGAGGAACCGCTTGCCAATGTGGACTATCCGGCTTATTTTGCCAAAATCCGCCGGCTGCAGGAGGTTTACCGCGGGCAGATTGCGATCAAATGCGGTCTGGAGTTTGGGATGCAGGAGCATACGATTCCTGCGTATGAAGCGCTGTTTCAGAAATATCCGCTGGATTTTGTGATCCTGTCGGTACATCAGGTGGATGACCAGGAATTTTGGACACAGGATTTTCAGAGAGGGAAGAGCCAGAAAGAATATCAGGAACGATATTATGAGGAGATGCTGCGCGTTGTGCAAAAATACCAGAATTACAGTGTGCTGGGGCATATGGATCTGATTGCACGGTATGATGAGCAGGGATCTTATCCGTTTGAAAAAACAGAACCGGTTATTACGGAGATCTTGCAAACAGTGATTGCAGATGGAAAGGGGCTGGAGGTGAATACTTCTTATCACCGATATGGGCTAAAAGATACAACGCCGTCTGCGGATATTCTAAAGCTTTACCGCAGGCTCGGCGGAGAGGTGGTTACGATTGGCAGCGACAGCCATAAGCCAGAGCATTTGGGGACGTTTGTGGATGAGGCGAAGGAGCTGTTAAAGAGCCTGGGGTATCGGTTCTTTTGTACGTTTGAGCAGATGGAGCCGATTTACCATAGTTTGGATACTTAGAGAAAAAACAAAATAGATATTGACACCAAGAGTCTAATGCGTTAAACTGTTTTTAAGTTTAATGCATTAGACTCTTGGCATTTACAAAAGAACACAAGTAGAAAGGAGGTACTATTTTGGAAACACCTAAAATTTTCGAAAGCGAATACCGCTTCTGTGAAATTTTATGGGAACACGAACCAGTAACGAGCGGCGACCTTGTGCGTTTGTGCCAGGAAAAGCTGGAATGGAAGAAATCGACGACTTATACAGTTATCCGGCGCCTTACGGAACGCGGCGTTTTGAAATCAGAAAATGCAGTTGTAACATCCCTGGTTTCAAAAGAGGAGGTGCAGTCCCGGGAAAGCGCAGAAGTCGTAGAACGCACATTTTCCGGTTCTCTGCCCGGTTTTATTGCCGCTTTTACAAGAAAAAAACCACTGACGCGGGACGAAGCAGATGAGATTCAAAAGATTATTGATTCTTACAAGTAGGAGGATTTTTACAGACAGATTCCTGCAAATAAATGGAATCAGAAAAGGAGTAAAATATGGAAACTCTGTTTTTAACCGTTTTGCAGATGGGGATCTCGGCCAGCTGGCTGATCCTTGCCATAACAGCGGTACGTATTTTATTTTCCGGAATACCGCGGAACATGTTTTGTATGATGTGGATGGCCGCAGGCCTGCGGCTGATCTGCCCATGGAAGCTGCAGACAGATTTCAGCCTGCTTCCTGAAAGGAAAAATGCTTTTTTCGAAGGCTCCCCGGCGCGCTTCCTACAAGAGGATCTGACGGAAACTGCATCGGTGCCGGGGCATTCTGCTGCGGCTTCCAGACAGAACCTTGCCACAGATCAGCTTCCCGGTGCGCCGGCATCTGGTAACCTTCCGGAGACAATCAGCGCAGCAGCCGGATGGCTCTGGCTTGCAGGCATTTTTGCCATGTGTATGTACCTGGCAGTCTGCTGGTATCATGTGAAAAAAGCAGTGGCCGAAGCAGTTCCGGCAGAATCAGAAGGTATACGGTTTTACCAGTGTGACCGTATCACGTCACCGTTTCTGTTCGGGCTTGCGTCACCGAAAATTTATGTGCCGTTTTCCGTATCCGAACAGGAGCTTTCCTATGTCTTACAGCATGAAACGATGCATAAAAAACGGCTGGACCATCTGGCAAAGCTGACCGGATACCTGCTGCTGTCCGTTTACTGGTTCCAGCCGATGGTGTGGGCCGGGTACCTGCTGTTTTGCAGGGATATTGAACTGGCATGTGATGAACGTGTGATCCGGCAAATCGGAGAAGCCCGCAAAAAAGAGTATTCAAAGGCGCTTTTAACGTGTTCTGTAAACCACAGGACGGCAATGCCGAATCCTGTTGCATTTGGAGAGATTGGAGTGAAAAAAAGAGTGAAAAAGATTTTAGCATACAAAATACCAAAACTTCGGACCGTACTTGCTGCGGCAATTGTCTGCGCAGCCGTTACACTTGGCTTTGGCACAGAGGCAAAAGGCAGCAACAGCTTCCAGCCGCAGTCTGGTACACAGGCAAAAACCGGGGCAGAAACAAACCCTGAACTGGAGGAACGAATTACCGAATGGGCAATTGCATTTTGCGGCAGAGATGTGAAAACGATCCGCAGCATGCAGAGTCCAGCCTCCAAAAAGGCTTTGCAGGATCAAAACCTGCAGGAAGGGGAGCATTCTTTCGGATGGTCCAGCCCATGGCCGTGGAATATGGACCAGGAAGAGCAGCAGCCGGATTATAGGATTGTGTCGATCGGTGATACTTCGGCAGAAATTTTATATTATGCATGGACGTCTGATCCGCATGTTACGGTATGGAGGCAGGTTATTACTTATCCATCTGCCAGCGGAAAAGATACCTTTCGTATCCAGGATGTTTCCTTTGAAGTACTGGACAGCATTCATTCGGCAAAACAGTTTTACACCGCTTATCCGGGAGGTGTAATTGATGGTACAAGAATGGATTATCTGCATGGAAACAGTGCCGGCGAGGCATTGAACCAGAATGCGAAAGATTTTATCCGGGAGCTGTATCAGCCGGATACGGCGGCTGTTTACCTGCTGAATCTGCAGCCGGATACGCAGGTAAAAACTAAGAAGGCAGAAAATGGGAAAACAACGGTGCTTTTTACATTTCCGCAAGACGGCGGTAGTGCAAGTGTTACAATGATACAGCCTTACGGAAAAAAAGGGATCTGGATTCCGCAGACAGATACAGTTTCTATGAATGGTGGAATATAGAGATTTCTGACCGGGAGAAACACTTTTGATATTGTGTTGCATTTTTTTTGGCTTCCCGAAGGATATTGGGCAGGCGGGGGATGTGGCTATCCAGACGACTCCGCGGGCTGGGGGCCGGAGATCCGCCGGGAGACACACCTTGGGCGGACTGGGGTAACGCTGCGGTGAACTCTTGATACAAGGTGATGAAGGGATAACCGGCTGTAAGTGGAGTGCTATTTTGAGAAGGAGAACATCTGGACGTTCGACGGTAAGGGCGAGCTGCTGCTGACCATCATGTCTTCGCTAGCGCAGGAGGAGAGCCGGAGCATTTCGGAAAACTGCACCTGGGGCTAGCGGAAACGGTTCGTGGACGGAAAGGTCACGGTGCCGTTCAAGCGGTTCCTGAGCTATGACCGTGGAGGGGACGGGAACCTCGTCATCAATGAGGAACAGGCGGAGACTGTCCGGCAGATTTACGGCCTTTTCCTGCAGGGGCGCTCGCCCAGTGCAGTCGCAAGGTTGCTAACGGCGGAAGGCGTTCCTTCTCCCGGCGGCAAGCAGACATGGTCTTCCAGCACGGTGAAGAGCATCCTTACGAATGAGAATGTTACAGGAGACATAACTTGCATAAATTCAAAAAAGTGATATAATTTGAAATAAAAGGAGAAAGTTGGATTTCTTTTTTCAAAGGATATCACTTTTTGAATGCGTTTATGGGAACAATCAGTGGAGA
>CANOET010000020.1 GCA_947564835.1 uncultured Eubacterium sp.
CGCCCAAGGTGTGTCTCCCGGCGCGTCCCCTGGCCACAGCCCGCAGAGTCGTCCGCTTAGCCATATCCCCTGGCTAATGAAAATCTTCCGCATCCCCAATAAAATTTCTAATCAGTCGAGCGCAAACTCCCCCCTCCAATCTGCATCCTCCGTCCACGCAGGCTGTTCCTGCTTAAATAATATATCATTCTCCAGCACCAACACATCCATCCCCGTCCGCATAAAGCACACATACGCATCATACGGCGAATGCACAATCGGCTCCCCTCTGACATTGAACGAAGTATTGACAAGCACCCCGCACCCTGTCAGCCGTTCAAAAGCTTTCAGCAGCTGATAAAATCTGCCGTTGCGCTCCCTGGTAACGGTCTGGACCCTGGCGCTGTAATCTACATGCGTCACCGCAGGAATCTGGGACCGTACCTGCGTAATCACAGGAATCAAATCCGGGTGCTCTGAGTCTATGCGCATGTGTTTTGCTGTTTTGCACCGCAGCTCTTCCCTGACGTCGGCACAGAAGAGCATATACGGACTTTCCCCGCTGATCGTAAAATAATCCCCGGCGCGCTCCAAAAGGACAGCGGGCGCAAACGGACGGAAAGACTCCCGGAATTTGATTTTCAGATTCAGCCTGGACTGCATGCCGCCGTCTCTTGGATCTGCAAGGATACTCCGGTTGCCAAGCGCCCTTGGGCCAAATTCTTCCCTGCCCGCAAACATCCCGACCACCTTTCCCTGTGCCAGTAATTCTGCAATCCGCTCCTCTTTGTTACAACCGTCCAGGCTGTGGAAAACAGCGCCTTCCTTTTGCAGCATTTCCCTGATCTCTTCCTGCGAATAGCACGCTCCAAAATAGCTGCCCTTCTGCCCGTATGCTTCCGACGTGATCCTGGGATTGCCAAAATAATCGTAATACGCGTACAAAGCCGCTCCCAGCGCACCGCCCGCATCACCGGCTGCCGGCTGGATCCAGATGTTTTGAAAAATCCCTTCCCGTAAAAGCCTGCCGTTTGCCGTGCAGTTTAACGCACATCCCCCGGCAAGCACCAGGTTTTCCAAATCCGGCCGCAGCTGCTTCGCATAGCGTGCCTGCCTGAAAATCACCTCTTCGGTCACCTTCTGCACCGACGCTGCCAGATCCATTTCCCTTTTGGTAATCCTGCTCTCCGGCTCCCTGCGCACGCCGCCGAACAGCTCCGCCATTTTGTCAGAAACCATTGTCCGGCCGTTCTGGTAGTCAAAATATTCCAAATGCAGCCGGTACGAACCGTCTTCCTTTAGATCGATCACTTTTTCCTTTAACAGTTCTTCATACACCGGCTCCCCATACGGCGCAAGCCCCATAAACTTGTAATCCCCCTCATGAACCCGGAATCCGCAGAAATAAGTAAACGCACTGTAAAAAAGGCCCAGCGAATGCGGATACCGGATACATTTTAAAAGCTTTACCCCGTCGGCGTCCCCTACGCCGATGGCAGAAGTATCCCACTCCCCGACTCCGTCATTCGTAAGGATCACCGCCTGCTCATAAGGAGACGGATAGAACGCCGACGCCGCATGGGATACATGATGCTGCGAAACGAGAAAAACCGCCCCTTCCTTCATCTTTCCAAAAACCTCCAGCAGGCGCCTTTTCACCCACACCCTTTCCCCTGTCATAGTCTCCAGCGACCGCCTGACCAGATCGTCCGCGTCTTTGCCCAAAATACACGCGTTCACGCAAAACCGCTGCAAGGTCAGAAAAGGATTGTCATAATAAACAACCGCATCCAGTTCCCCGAACAGGCAATGCCCTTCCTCCAGGCAGTAGCGGATGGCATGGACCGGCAATGCCTGATCATGCTTGATTCTTGTAAACCGTTCCTCCTGCGCTGCTGCTTCAATCCGTCCGTCGATGATCAACGCTGCTGCCGAATCATGGTACAGCGCGGATATGCCAAGTATTTTCATGCTTCCTCCATTCATTGCTGCGCATCCTTCCCGGTTCTGTATCCGCTGCGCACCCCGCCCTGCAATCCTGCTTCTGTATCTGGGCATGACAATTCTGTATTTAATAGTGCTTCTGCCAGCTGAAAATCCTCCCATGTATTAATATCAACCGCTTCCTTATAGGAAACCGTTTTGATAAACGGATGTATCCCCACACGCCTGCGGTATTTGCTGAAAACCTCCCTGGTAAATACATAAACCCCTGATGTTTCCCGGTAAATCGGTTCCAGATCCTGGCTTCTCGGCAGATCCGCGGCATCAAAGTTCATCGGTTCTGCGTCTTTCCAGAAAAAATCCTGCATCTTCACTGCACAAAAAGCGGAATCATATTCCCCCGATGCGACGGCTTGTACGCACTGGCAGATTGTAGGCACGGTGACAAAAGGTGCAGTTGCATGTGCATAGACATACAAATCCGCGTCATATTGCGCCTGAAATGCTTCAAATATCTGCGTAAAATTAGAAGAAGGCAAATCCAGCTCTTTTGGCCGCTCTGCAAAAAGTATCCCGTCCGGGAGGTAGCGGACAATGTCCCTGCTGCTGCAATATACATAAATCCGTTCCATCAGGCCGGTTTTTTGTAAACTGGACAATGCATACTGCAGCAGGGGCCTGTCTCCCAGCAAACGCAGATTTTTTCCGGGCAGACGTTCATTGTTCAGCTTTACCGGCATAACCGCTGTTATTCTATCTTTCATCTTTCTTCTGACCCTCACTCATATTTTAAATTTTCCGGCTTCCTGTTACTGATATTCTGAACCCTTTTCCATTCCTTTGAACGCTTCCCACATCTTTATCACTTCATCTTTTCTGCACCTGGTCCGCATTTCATCCGGAACCGTATGTAAAAAGGCGTCAAATTCACTGACACTTACCTCAAACTCCTCCAACAAATAACAGGCATAATTCGGATGGTAATGATACAGCCCGGTAAGAAACAGGTACGGCGAATATCCCCATGGCCTTTTGCGGTAAACAGGCAGGATCTCATCGCCAATCAGACGCATCAGCCTTTGAATATCATATTTTTTCCCAAAAACCATATTGTAGTAATTCGCAATCAGTTCGGTATGCAAGTTTCCCGCACCCCGTCCCATACCGTACAAAGACGCATCTACAACCAGCCTTCTGTCCGTATTGTATTCCAAAATATCCTGTGCGGTAATAAAAGCCAGATCCATATTATTGTGGGAATGAAACCCTGCACATACTTCCGGCGCCAGCAATTCGTCAAGCACCTGAAAATAATTCCTAAAGTCCTCTTTCAGCATATATCCAAAACTATCCACAATCGAAACCGCGTACGGATCAAGCTCCGCCATCTTTTCAATCAGCCTGGCATACTCTTCCATCGAATAATCAATCGTCACCATTGGCTGCAAAAACAACAAATACCCGTTTTCCTTTACCGCTTTTGCCAGTTCCAGTGCCTGGCTGGTCTGATGCTTATAAAATACGACCCGGATACCATCCACAGAAGTCCCGTCATGCACAGACAAATCCCCGGCCGTAAACTGTCCCGCATCTGCCATGGCAAGAAACAGACATCCATCCCTGTTTTGCGGCAGCAGCCTTGCGATCTTTCGGATATCTCCAAACTGTGTTGTATCCTTTCCATGCATCCGGTTGTTAAGATATCCGACTTCCACCATATCCATCCCCGCCAGCGCAAGCCCCTGAACCAGCCTGGCCGTCACCTCGTCCGGAAACGCCCAATGATTGATATATCCGCCGTCCCGCAGCGTGCAGTCTAAAAGGTTAAACCGGTCCATCCTTCTGTTTCCTCTCTGTCTGTAAAATTTCTTCCACGTCTATCCGCGGAAAGCTCTCCAGTTCCCCGCCCCTCGTTGCATTCAACACCTTTACCCCAAAGTCATCGCAAAACCATTTTAAATCATCATAGGAACGGTTCACATACTCTACCGCATGCTGCAGGTCATCAATATTCTGATAAACCTTGATCCGCTCCTGCTCGCTGTCAAAATAGTCCCGGCTAAAATGCAGTTCCTTCGAAGTATCGATGACTTCCCTGCCATCCGCATCCCGTTTCACGGCAACCGTATTATCACAGCCAAGCAGATAAATCGTTGTAAAGCCCATATACACAGCAAAATTCACTAATTTTCCCGTAATCGTCCCATAAAAATGCACGCCCCTTAACACATCCCGGTAAAAACACCGTGGTGTCCGTTCGGCCTGGATAAACGGATAATAGACCGCATCCCGGATCAGAATGCCGTTTTTCAGATAGGACTGTGTACATACGAGCTTTACAAAACCATCCAGCTTGTCCAGCTCCTTGTGTTTTAATCCGATATAATCAAGGTCCGATACACCCCATACATCCGGTCTCCATGCCGTCTGCGGGAAGATTTTATAGATCCCCTTGGAAGCAAAACAAAAGATCCCCTGCTGCCTGATCCGGTCCAAATCCGCCGCTGTTAAGGACGGCCCGTTGCCGATGACAAAGCAGGCTTCTCCCGGATGGGTATTTTTCAGCTCCAACAGCCGCCTGCGGTTCCCTGGCACAGCGGTTTCGACCTGGGACAGCTGCAAGTCGGCAATCATGCTGTCATAGCCGAATTTCAGCATCCAGTCTTTTTGTTCCTGTTCTGTTCGTTCTTGCTTTGCCTTGGCATCCCTCGCTGAAAGCTGCCTACTGACCTGCTGATACAGATGGCTGCTTAATTCCTGAATCTGGCTGCCGATATGTTCATATAAACGGTCGCTTAATTCCTGCACCCGTTCTGATAAATTACCCGCTGAATCATCGATGTGCCGGATAATCTTCTGATCCTGGCGGTCTATATATGCGTAAAGCTCATCGCTCAGGGCAGAGAGACGTTTTTCCAGAATACAGATTTGCTGTTCATTCATTTTTATATGGCGGTCCAATTCCGCAAACTTTCTATTTTCATTGTCTTCCCATTCACGGATCCGGCCGCTGATCTGATTTTCAAGATCCTCTGCAGCTTCCTGCAGCTTTGACAGCCTATAGTGAATTTCTCTGATACTTTGCTCAATGTCTGATCTTTTCATATGATCCCTGCCTTTTTGATAGCCTGCTGTACTTACCTGTTCCCGGTATTGGCAAATGCAGCTATCCATTATAATATTTAACCTTTACAGACGGATTCTTTTGTGCAGCTGACCGAATACTGCCCGCCCAATGGAAGCCATGTTAAGAACTTCTCCATCCATAAAAATTTTTGAAAAAACCCTTTTCTGGGAAAAAATATAAGATACGATACTTTCGGATTTACGAACCCCGCCCGGCGCATGACTCTGACCAGCTTCCCTTTCTTTACTAAGACGGCGTCTTTGTCAAATACACAGTCGTTCACAATTTTTCTGGTAACCGGATTCCACGGATTATGCTCAAAAATATAAATACTTCCCTGTTTTTTCAGCACTCTTTGACATTCCTTCAATAATTCCGGATGCTCTGCATGCGGTACATGGTGCAGTACGCAGGCAAGCAGGATGATGTCAAAGCTTTCGTCAGGGAACGGTATCTTTTTCCCGTCATAACACGAAAAGTGTATGTTTTTTCCTTCCTTTTTCTTTGCCTGCCGGATACTTGCGCTGGAAATATCAATGCCAAAATACTCCATCGGCTGAAAAAGCTGGCTAAAATGCTCTGCATTGATCCCGTCGCCGCAGCCAAGATCCAGGATACATACGCTGTCGTTTTTGCTCTTTACCCCCCCCCGCTCTTTTTTGATCATCTCAACTTTTTGCCTGCCAAAATAGCTACTGTCAACCCCGCTGACCCCTTGTACATTCTTCGTATGTATCTGCCGGTAATTTTCTGCAAAATTGTCAAATTCTGATTTCTGATTCATCCTCTTTGTCCCTTTCCTGCTGCTGGCCCTGCTTTTTTGTCTCCTGCCCTCCCACAAATGTCCGGTCGCTGATAATGTATCTTGGCCTTGCTTTTACCTCCAGGTAAATTTTTCCGATGTATTCACCCAAAACACCCAGGCAGGTCAGCTGCAAACCACCGATCAGGCAGATAATGCTTATCATACTCGTCCATCCGGCAACGGTCCCTCCGGAAAAATATTGGACAACCGACCATACGACGGCGCAAAAGCTTAAAAAAGCAAGGAACATCCCGATACCGGTAATCATACGTATCGGCCGGATACTCAGGCTGGTAATTCCGTCGCATGCCAAAGCCAGCATTTTATGCAGCGGATAATGGCTCTCGCCTGCCACCCGCCCGTGCCGCTCATAATACACAACTGTGCTGCTAAATCCAACCAACGGTATCATTCCCCTTAAAAACAGATTCACTTCCCGAAAGCCGGAAAGCTCGTGCAGCACCCGTGCAGACAGCAGCCGGTAATCTGCATGGTTAAATACCACTTCCACACCCATCAGCTGTAAAAATTTGTAAAACCCTTCCGCTGTGACCCGTTTGAACCAGGTATCCGTATCCCTTTTATTGCGTACCCCATATACAATTTCATATCCGTTATGGTATGCATCCACCATTTCTTCCATAGCCGAAATATCATCCTGCCCGTCACAATCTATGGAAATCGTAATATCAGCATATGCCCTGGCCTCCATCAGCCCGGCAAGCACCGCATTTTGGTGTCCGCGGTTCCTGCTTTGACGGATGCCCGCATAATGCCTGTCCGCTTCCGCAAACGACCGGATCAGCTTCCACGTCCGGTCACTGCTGCCGTCATCTACAAATAAAATCCTGCTGCGGCCGCTGACCTTTCCGGAACGGATCAGAAGCTTTAATTCTTCCAAAAACTGCCCTGCTGTCACCGGTAATACTTTTTCTTCGTTGTAACAGGGAATGATCATATACAGTATTGTTTCCATTGCCTTTGCCTCGCATTGCACTCCGTTATTATTGTAAATACTGGCTGAAAATATGGTATTGAAAGGTATCCGCACTTTTTCCCTCCACACATATCCTCACTGTCCCAGCCTGTGCGATATCCACATCAAATTCACAATTTTCCCAGGAAAGCGCTTCCTGCCTGACCAGCCTGTTATCTGCATATACGCTTAAGCAATCTCCATCGTTTATATTTCCAACCGCAAAATGCATCCGTTCAAACAGGCCGTCGGTTTCAAACACTGCTTCCATACGCTGCCCGTATCCTGATACCTCTACCGACCGGTCCCATGGATAATAACGGATATCCGCATCATCCGCATAATTTGCCAGTGCATGAAACCAATCCGGCAAATACGCAAACGCACTTTCCCCGTCATGATGATAAAAATCTGCGATCTGGTCCGATACATACTGGATCAGATCCGGATGTACCCGGCGTTTCTTTTTATATATTTCAAGAAACGCGCCATCCTGCGTCAACGCATACTTCTTATCCAATGCATAATAAGATTTTCCGATCTCACTGTTAAGAAGCATCTGCCAGACCTGATAAGTAACCTGCTGGATATCCGGAAATCCTGTTTCATAGGGATTGCGCACAACGATATAATCTGCCAAGAATGCCTGTGACGGAAAACCGTCCCTGTTGTCAACAATTGCATTCGGGATCATATTCGGCAGCGCTTCTATGGCCTCCGGCAGCAGGCAGCGGTTCAATAATTCGCAGGAAACGTCATTTCCTTCCCCGCAGATATATACGGTCCCTTCCAGTTCTGATAAATAATGGGAAGCCTCTTTCACAACCGCTGCATACTCCATCTTCTCCGGATATCTTCTGATATCAGACAAAAGGCCCGTATGGATACTCGTAAGCACCGGGCTGAAACACACCAGCATGTTTAATAAGATCAAAGCCGTCAATAAAACCTCCGCCCATCGGACCTGTTTTAAAAAAGCAAACACTATTACAATGCCCGCACCCTCCAAAAGGATCAGATGCGGAAGTATTAAGTACAAATGGTGGATCCCCATAGACTGGACCGTACCAAATAAAATGCCCGCAGCTGCCGGCGGAACTACTATCTTTATCCAATATTTCCGCGTCTGCCTTCGGATCCCTAAGCTTGCAAAACCAATCGCCGCAAAACCGGAAAAAATACCGCCCAGGTTTCTGATTGCTTTGAAAAAATCCATATACGTAGGCCGTATTTTATAAGCGGCATATGCTTCCTTATAATTGCCTCCCAAAAATACCGAAAAAACTTCCCGGTTCAGCATAAAAATAAACAGACAAGAGATTCCTGCGATCAGTATCAGGTTGAAAAACAGATTCCGGATCCGCTTCCATTGGATGTTACGCGCCGTAAATTGTCTTCCGGCTTCTTCTGCCGCAAAGCAGAAGTAAAATCCAACAATATAAAACGCATACCATCTTCTGGAAAACAGCAGCATAACGCTTAGAAAGACAAACACCAGATCTTTTAAAACCGTAACCGAGCCATAATCCCAGTCAAGCGAAAGGTTCAGCATTACCCCGATCCAGACAACACCTATGATATCCAGATACCCGGCTAACACCGGAAGCAGCATTGCCGGACACAAAAACGCTGCATAGGTCCATATCTTCTGATTCTGTTTCCAAAATCCGCATTTTTTCATGACACGCACAAGGTACAATACGAGCAGCGAAACAGCTGGTATCCCATAAAGGATATAAGCAAGCGAGCAATATGCCACATTGTTATTTCCAAAATAACGGATAAACGGCGCAAACAGCAATACCGGCAGATTCCCATATTCCGCGGACAGCGTATCCTTGATATTCAAAAGGCCCTGGTACAAATCCGTATACATCAGCTCAGAGACTTGTATGGATTTGATCCAGTACACGGTTGCGTCATACTGCTTGATGGTATCTTCCATTCCCAGAAAAAAGATCACAAACATCCCGGTGCATGCGGCAACTGCCGCCAGGCGCCAGTGATGGATGCAAAGCCCTTCTTTCTTCTCATAGTGCCTGATCAGCCAGGCCAGAAACCCTGCATAATCACACAGCAGGATCAGAAAAAATAAATTGGCAAACCAGACCGTTGTCACATCATTAGTATGCTGAAATAAAATCAGGCAAACGATTATGGCCGCCTGCAAAATGCATCCAAAGATGCTGCAATATATCTTCTGCTTTTGATTCAGTGTCATATGTCTTCCTCCATCCGAAATGGCTTTCCTATTAACTTTCACATAGAGAATCTATACTGCAAAAATAGGCTCTATCCTTTTGCAAGCCTGATCTTTTCTACATGAAATCCAGCATGGCATTCTTCTACAATTGCACAGATTTCCCTTGAAACCTTTTGTTCTACATATCCCATGTCACTGGAACTATGTTTTTCAATTGCTTTTATAAAGGCAAGAAGCTCATATCTGATCCCCTCTCCTTCCAGCTGGTAAAAATAACGCTTATTCTTTGCCGGATCTTCAAAGCGGACTTCAAAGTAATCTGTTTTCCACCACGGCGCAGGAACATAAATATATCCGTTCGTCCCTGAAATCACCAGCTCCCCTTCTGACTTCACGCCCTTTCCAACTTTCATAGCAGCCACAGCATCCTCATAAATAAAATCAATCTTTGTAAACAAATCAAACTTGGAATATTTTTGGTCGAAGAATGAAACAATCTTTTTTTCTTTGTAATTAGTTCCCAGAATCTGTAAAATCGGCAGCATAGCTGTCGGCCCCCAACCGCAAATGCTGTTCCAGATCTTATCATGTTCCACATTGCCGTCCTGCAGCATTTCCTGCATACTCGTACAAGTCGCATCTACAGAAACTACTTTTCCGATTTTCCCGCTTTTTATCAACAGCAGCAGACGGTTATATGCTGTAGCATAGGATGTTTTAATCGCATCCATAAGAACCAGCTTTTTTCCAGCTGCCAATTCCGTCAGTTCATCATACTCCGCAGCGCTTAATACCACAGGTGACTCACATAAAACATGCCTGTTCTTTTCCAAAGCTCTCTTGATATGCACATAATGCATGGAAGGATGAGAGGCAACATAAACAGCATCTGTCTTTTCTAAAAATTCATCGAAATGCCCCGGTTCTTGCCCGCACCGCTGCTGCATATCCGGAAACTGCGCTGACGAATGCTCTGCATAAATACCCGTTACGGATATCCCATTAATATATCTGCTTTCCTTATGGATTTTACTCAATGTCTGCATCTCCCCGACCAACCCCAGACGTACCTGCCTTTTAAGCGCTCTTTCAGACGAACTGGATATTCCTTCTGTTCTTTCCAGATATACTACTTTACAATATTTATTCAGATAATCAAATTTGCCTGCCCAATCTGAACCTACCGTGAAAATATCAATATCATACCGTCTGATATCATCAATCTTCTGCCCCTCATATTCCTCAATAATAATTTCATCTGCATATCCGGTTGCCCTCACCGCTTCTACACGTTCCATCAAAGACTGTTCAATATCAATCTTTCCCCTTATTTTGTCAAAATCATCGGCTGTAACACCTACAATCAGATAATCCCCCAATGCTTTTGCCTGTTTTAAAAGCCTGATATGGCCATAATGGAGCAGATCATACGTCCCATATGTAATAACTTTTCTCATTTTTCGCAATTCCTTACAGATATCAAAAAGAAATCATTCCCCTTTTGTACAAATCCCGAAGCGCCCTGCTTAAAACCTCATGATCTGCGTATGTCAGATTCCCAATATGCCCTACCCTGAAAACGGTATGTTTTAATTCTCCTGCGTTGGGACAGATCCAGATGCCGTATTCCTCCTTTAACGCCTGGAAAATCCGGTATGCACAACCTCTGACCGGACGCAGCGGTGTCACTGCATTGGATAACGACTCTGACGTTATTTCAAACGGGAGCCCAGTGATCCTTTGCCTGAAATCATGTGCGAGATCTGCCGTCCGTCTGATTTCCTGTTCCGCACCGCCGTCCTGCATGATCTGCCTGAACCTCTCATGCATCTGCAACAGGATCCCCACAGCCGGTGTAAACGGTGTCTGGCCGCGTCCCCCATCTTCCAATGCATGCTTTAGATCCAGATACATACAGGAAGCCTGGCTGTTCTTGATTCTGCGGATGGCCCGTCTGTCCGCTATGATCATAGAGATACCCGGCGGACATGCGATGGCTTTCTGTGAAGCGGTAATCATCACATTCACACCCAGCCTTTTCATATCAAACGCATCTGCCAAAAAGGAACTGACCGCATCGGCAATCAAAAACCATCCGTTTTTCCTGCAAAATCTGCTGACCAGATCCATATCATAAAGAACGCCTGTAGATGTTTCCAAAACATTAATTATCAGACAGGTAATTCCTTTTCCTTTATAGTCCCACAGCTGATCTTCCCGAAGCGCCTTTCCCATATCCAGCTTCAATTCCTCATAGGGAATCCCATGCATCCGGCACAGCTGCACAAATCTTTGCCCAAAGCTGCCGCCATTGATAATCAGCGCCCGGTCTTTTTCTGACAAGGTATGGATAACAGCGGCTTCCATAGCTGCCGTTCCGGATCCGGTCAGAAAAAGCGCCCTTGCATCCTCAGGCGCCTTTGCAAGCTGCATGAGCATCGTTTCATTTTCCTTCATAACGGCGGAAAATTCAGGCGTCCTGAAATACGGAACCTGCATACTTCCTAATTCCATTACTTTATCAAAGGACTGCACCGGTCCGACTGTAAAATTCAGCATCTTCTCTTTATCCTTTCAAAATCCTTTCAAAGTTTCCAGATCCTCATAAATTTATCCCGCATTTCTTTTTCAGAATATGTTCGTATAGTTAGAGCAGGGCTGCTGCCAAATACGACACAGTTATCCGGAATTTTTTCATTCATTACAAAAGCATTGGCTGCCACAACCACATGTTTTCCAATCCGGCTACTGCCAAGTACGGTGGCATTGGCATACAAGGTAACAAATTCATCCAGTATTGGATAAATACATGTTTCATTTTTGAAATTGGCCCCAACTGTCACTCCCTGATAAACACAAAGATAATCTCCATATTCCGCTTTGCCCAGTACACTGCCAATCGGATGCTCGCATAAAAAATGTTCCGGTAATTCTATATTCCAGTACCACTCCACATCATTCATTATTTTATTCAAATAATAGATTTTATCTGCAAGCTCCACATTTTCACGTCCTCCTTGCAAACCGATGGAATGGGATAAATGATACAGAAATGCGGCGTATGCATTTGTATTAAAAATAGAAAAACCCTCGCTGTTTGGATATATTTTGTTACATGCCTTGAGTTCTTTTTGTGTTTTGCTGATTGCACCTGCAACTTCTGTCATTTTCTGATCCCAGCAGATGTTATCCACACGCCAGAAGGAAGACAGCTGCCTGTCCAAATTCCGGCATACTTCTGTACATAAATCCGTTTCCGGCTGTTCTGAGTTCCTGATACTCATTGCTGATACTCCTTTCCGGTAGGATACATCGTTTCACAGTCAGAAGCATACCCTTTCTGCATATATTCAACCATATAGTTCTCCTTTGTATATTCAAACCATAAAAATCTGCGTTCCCGCTGATCCCCTTCTTTCCAGTCAAATACACGGTCTGCCTTTGCTCCGTCTAAAAGCCTTGTATATGCCAGCTGCAGATCTTCAAAGGAAACCGGTGATTTGGAAATCTGCAGCTCATGCTTTTCCCCGATCCCTTTGATCATCAGGAATGGATCCTGCCTTCCATGCACATCATACCCATTATAACCATGGTCAGCCATTACAATAATTACAGAATTATCGTATACACCTCCAGCTTTTAATTTTTCCAGATAAGTATCCGCAAGCGTAATGCATGCTTCTATATTCTGTTCATATGTCCCGTCTTCAATCACATTCACATCTTTATCATAACGGAAAGGCGCATGTGCCCCTTCTAAGTGAATAAACTTAAAACACTTCCCGTTTGTATAGGTAACATCCCGTTTTTTAAGCTCTTCATAAAAAATACGGTTATCAAATGAGACCGGCTGCTCCTGCACACTGGATATTTCTCTGATTGCCGCAAACTCATTGGTATCCACTACACAATATTTTTTCAATGCAAAAGGCGCGTATTTAAACCCGGCCAGTTTCAACTGTAAACCTGCAAACTCCAAATGAGACCGGATCTTGGCATCGTATCCAATGATATTTTCAAATCTGAAAATTCCCTTGCCCGTCAGCGGCAGTTCCGGCTCATAGATCCCCAGCTGATATCCTTTTTCCTCCAGTTTTTCAAACAGCCCTGATTCTTTATATACACGTTCGTTATATTTTTCAAACAATTCTTTATTTTCGAACCATTCACCTGATAATATAAATGGCACACTTCTGCTCGTAAACGAATATGCCCCCATAGTATCGGGATAATAGGTAAAATCAGAAAAAACATCTCTGTATTCGGGATGATCATCCAGCATATCCGCAAATACCCCACTATCCAACGCATCCAGCAGGAAAATAATAAAATTCTGATCCTTAGACATTTCAAACTGATTCTTCGTTGTAACAACCGCATCCGATTTATCCTGATACCCGAATGTTATGATTCCTTCCATACACAAAGTCAGTAACAGCATTGCCGTAATACCTGCAAAAACACCATTTGCCATCTGATAAAATTTTTTTCCCGGCAGGGCAAACAGCAAAACCCCCGTTACCAGAAGCACTGCAACCCATAAAATAACAGTTTCATACCTTCCCTGCGCATAATCTGCCCAATGAAATTCTGTTCCATCCAAAGGCGGCAAATGTTTCGTCAGATAGTTTCCTTGTATATAGGTACAAGCAAACAGGACAAATTCTATCATCCATACAAACTGATACAGACGTTGATTGATCCAGAAACAGAAAACAGTAAGTAGACTCCCCGTTACTGCAGCCGCCACAAACATCCCAGTTACATAAGGCAGCAAAACATACAGATCAAACCAAAACTCACCCTGGTTATTAAAATACAAATCCAGCGGAGCATATACACAGATCAGAAAGGAAAGCGCACATGATGCAGCGATCCCCGTGGATCTCCCAAAATAATTCGCCGCCTGGTTTTTTCTTATCCTGCCTGATGCTTTTTTCACAAATCTGTCCAGCGGCATGATCATAAGACGACGCACGGTCTCTGTTTTTATGATTTTCTTTGCGCATACCACAAATAAAATCATGAATATACTGCAAACCATATATTTTAATAAAAACTGTACCGATAAAAATTCAAAGCAAAATGTATCCCATCCACGCCCATATAAAATTAACAGGTTTACAAACGTGATACCATAAAACCATGCTGCCACCTGTAAGATCCATTCCTTCCAGGACCGTTTTCCTTTCCTCAATCCAAACTCTGCCGCTATGACTGCCGGACATACTGCAATCATAAAAAACAATAAATCCATGTCCTTTTATTTTCCTCCTCTAAAAGACGGATTTTTTTCCGGTAATACCTTTCCACGTATATCAGCTTCCCTCACATATCCAACTTCACGAAAACGGCTGTCTTTGCTCTTTGCTATCTGATCACCAATTACAAAATACTCATCCTTCCCAAGAAACAAGGCTGATTTAGCAAGGCCCGCATCCGCAAATACAGCATCCGCAGGAAATACCTGACTTTCCCTTCCATTCACAAACAGTTTTTCGTCCTGAATCCATACCTGATCACCCGGACAGGCTGCAATCCTCTTGACAAGAAGGGTATCCAGGCCAGCACACCAGAATGCAACCACATCTCCATAAGTATACTTTCCTAAATGTTTATCCAGTATGACAAACTGCATATCATGATAAGCCGGATACATAGAATCCCCATGAATCAGCAATATCTGGTACCAGTTGGCAGAAATAAAAAAAGCCGCTGCCAGAATCTCAAAAGCAATGATTGGTTTCCGATACCTTTTGAAAAGCCATCCCCAAAACCTCTGAAACACTTTCAAATTATCAAATATCTGTAACCTTGATTTCATCGGATTCTTTCTCTTTTCCTCTGTTTTCATCAAGTCCAAGCTTATTTCCTATTTTACGCCTTGCCCTTCTCCAATAAATGCCGATAACCGCTCCCAATGCAATCACCACCCCTGCAACTGCCTGTATCACATACGTCATTACGGATGGATCAATATACGCCTCAGCATCTGCTCCGAATAACAGCATAAAGCACACCAACCCATACAATCCAAGACCTGTGCCTACTATTTTTTTCTTCATATCCTTTCTCCTTTCCTTTCCGCCGCTTTCTTTTGAACCTGGCGGATAATATATTTTGCTCCGGCTTGTGTACTATTGCCCGGATGATATACATATTCCTGCGCAAGCCTGTGAATGGATTCCTCTTTTCCTGCTGCGCAAGACAGCATCTCCGCCACCAATTCAGCAGCTGCCCCTGCACGTTCCGGCTCTAAGACCCTTCCGATACGTTCCCGTATCCAGATATTGAACGGCTTTGTATCAATCCGCTGGTATTGCGGATTCATCACTTTCATCGGCGTATTGATAAACAATACCTGCCTTCCGGTTGTAAACGCATATTCAAATGCGATATCTGACCAGTCCGTAACTAGAAGATCCGCTTCAAACACGGTACTGTTTGAAGTAAAATCAGTCTGAACCTCAATATCCCCGCTCTTCGCAAACCTGGATTTCAGCCGCTCCATCTGCTGCGGCTGATGGCGGATCTGCTGCGGATGCGGACGGACCGTAATCTGGTATCCTTTCCCGTGCAAAGCTTCCAGCAAGGCATCCAGACAGCTGTCCACAATATTTTCCTCCTGCCAGGACGGTGCGATTAATATGGATTTACGTTTGTGCGGCTTTTGTTCCAGGCTGCTGTAATCCCGGCGCATACGGTCCAGCAGCGGATAACCAAATTCCACCAGTGTTTTCCCTGGTAGTCCGTATGCCGCTTCGGTCTTCTCCACCTCTTCTTTTTGATGCTTCCCCGTACAAAACACCGTATCAAAATGATCCAGCGCAGCTGTGCGGAATGTCAAATTAATGCTCCCCATGCCATGCGGCAGAAAAATATATTCGATATCTTTACGTACATAGCTTTTTTTGATATGATAATTTTCCAGATCCGGCATGGTCATCAAAACAAGATCCGCATCCATCTTCATCATCAGCGTAATTAATTTTTTATGTCCGATATAATACGGCCTGATCCGCATTTCTTTTTCCGCGGCACGAAACACCGCATCCGCCGGATCGCTTGTAATATAATGAATCACCAGATTCGTATGGCTCAGCAGATAATCAATGATCTCTGCATAATATTTATAAAAACCAGAGCTTTCTGAATAAAAGACCAGATGCTTATTCGCTACGGAAAAAAACTTTTTATAGTCTTCCCTCTCCCGTCTCCTTTGCGGATCAAACAAGCGCTGTTTTTTCCCGTCCCCGGACAACTCCAGCTTCATTAACTGCTCCCTGCTCTTCTCAAGCTGCACATAATCCACGTAATCTGCAGGGCGGATCGCCAGATTCAGCAGATACAGCTGGGCAATTGCCAAAAGGTTGCTGACCACCCAGTAAAGCGCGACTGCAGCTGGTACAAACCATCCAAGATACAGCGACAGGGCAACCGAAAAAATCATCATCCCGTATTTGTTAGCCTTTGACTGTTCAGCCTGAAGTACATTGCTCTTATTTTGGGCCAGGCAAAGAAGCAGCGCTGAAAGCCCTGCTGCTATCGGACAAAAAATCAGCGTACCGCCGGTATCCTTTAGAACCATATCCAGGGAAATGCCCAAAAATACCAACCGCTCCTGCAGGCTGTCCACACCTGCCCGGATCACATCGACCAGCCCCATCAAAAGGATCAGCTGGATTACAAGCGGAATCACGGAAACGAACGGATGATACTTCTCCTTTTGAAACAGCTTCGCCTGTTCTTCTGCAATGGTATCCGGATCACCAAAATGTTTTGCTTTTATAAAATTAATTTCCGGCTGCATCCTGACCATTTTAATCATATTTTTATGCACCCAGACGGATACCGGAAGCAGTACAATTTTACTAAACAGCGTAAAAAGAATAATGGAAATCCCATAATTATGGCAAATCTGGTTGCATACATCCAAAATCCATTCCAGTACCCGATGTACGATACTCATCTGCTTTCCCTCCATTATCATTTTCCTGTCTGTTCCAGCATATAATATCCGCAATCCGCTCACACGCCTTTCCATCCCCATAAGGATTCGAGGCCGTACTCATTTTCCTATACAGATTTTTATCTTTTAATAACCTGTTAAAATTTGAATAAATACTTTCCTCTTCTGTACCTACCACCAGCAATGTCCCTGCCTCCACCCCTTCGGGGCGCTCCGTCGTATTGCGCATAACGAGTACCGGTTTTCCCAGGGACGGCGCTTCTTCCTGGATGCCCCCGCTGTCTGTCAGAATCAGATAGGAGCGTGCCAGCAGGTTATGAAAATCAGCCACATTCATCGGCTCAATCAGGCGCATCCTTTCATGCCCTCCGAAGACTGCATCTGCCGCTTCCCGCACTGCTGGATTTTTATGAACCGGATACACGATTTTCAGATCCGGATTTTCATCAAGGATCCTTCGGACAGCACGAAACATCTGTAACAAAGGCTCTCCAAGATTTTCCCTGCGGTGCGCTGTCAATACGATCAGTTGATATCCTTTTGCCCACGTCAGCACCGGATGCTGATAATCCTCACGGACGGTTGTCTTTAACGCGTCAATCGCCGTATTTCCGGTTACAAAAATGTGTGCTTTGTCCCTGCCTTCCTTCAGCAGATTTTGTCTGGACCTCTCGGTAGGGGCGAAATCATACGCTGCTAAAATGCTGACTGCCTGCCTGTTAAATTCTTCAGGATATGGCGCGGATAAGTCATATGTCCGAAGCCCCGCTTCCACATGCCCGACCGCAATCTTTTTGTAAAAACAGGCTAACGCGGTAGCAAACGTGGTAGTGGTATCTCCGTGAACCAATACAAGCTCCGGCTGTTCCTGATCCAGCACACTGCCGATCCGGTTCAGGATATTGGCTGTCACATCAAACAACGTCTGCCTCTCCTGCATGATGGCCAGATCATAGTCCGGTATTACGTCAAATACATCCAGTACTTGCTTTAACATTTCTTTATGCTGTCCGGTAACACAGACCGTTACCGACAGCTCCTTCCTTTTTTTCAATTCTTTCACCAAAGGGCACATCTTAATAGCTTCCGGCCTTGTCCCAAAGACAAGCATCACCTTTTTCATCTGTCTTACTCCCTCTTCCCCGACGCATGTTGTTATACCAGACGGCTGAAAATATCTCTGTTTAATTCCACTTTTTCTTTTTCAAAACGGTCCTGCTGCATCTGCCCGCATAGCTCTTCCCGGATTTTTTCCAGTCCGCAGCCATATTTTTCTACTGTATTCAGCTCGTCTGTATGATCTTCCTGCGGCAAAGCCGTTTCCGTTTCCAGCTGATATCTTGCATATAAAAAATTTTTCCAGATATGCCTGACTTTTTGCGTACCAATCTCATCCACATACCGGACTACATGGCTTTGCGCGGAAAGCATCGTATAATATCCGGCCCTGCCCAGCCTGTTTGCCGCCCCCATATATTCCATGCCGCAAAATTCATTCTCATAACAGCCGCAATGGTAAAATCCGCCCATGATTTTATAAATCTGGTTTGCAATTGCAAACGAATAGGCGCTTGGGACATTCCCGCATTGGTACTGGTACACATCATCCTGTTCCGCCGCATACTCTCCCATCCATTTTAAAAACGCTGCATGGCGCTTTCTTGTTACCACCTCTACGTTTCCATAGACGGCCGCCACCTTTTGATGCATGGAAAACAACTGCTGCATCTGATGAAAATATCCTTTTTCCACAATACAATCATCCTGTAGAAAAAAGATGGATGTTCCGCAAGCCATACCAGCTGCAATATTTTTTCTGGTAATATCATTATCTGAAAGGCATGCAACCGCCATGCAGCCCTTTGGCAGGGAAAGCCTGGTTACCTGGCTGGCCGGGCCTGCCACCAGGATCTCTGCATCCGGATCATCGCTGCGGACAGATTCCAAACATCTGTCCAGCTGCTGTTTATTTCCGCTGTACGATACTACGACACTGACCTTTTTTTCGTCCGCCGTAAACGTTGCGCCATATCCTTCGATGGCATATAAAAATGTATTTCTGGCTTTGCTGTCCACAAATGCAAATATTTCTTCTCCCTGTGCAATACCGAACCAGCCTTGATAAGCGGCAATAAAATCCTGTTCTGTAATAGCAGATAACGATATATAACAGTCCCAGCAGCTTTCGCCTTTGACTTTCTGCGGTTGCTGTGCGATCAGCACCTTGTACCAGTCTTCCTGCGCGTCACAGGCAGCGGTATCCTGTGTAAATTTGACATAAATAAAACGGTCATATAAATTCCGCGTCTGCATTCTGGCTTCCTGGATGGTAACACGCCTCTGGCCAAATCTTTCGATACAGCGAAGCAGGGATCTGTATGCCTCACTATTCTCATCTGCCGTTTCCACAATCCACATCTGCTGTTTCAGATAGTAATCCCTTCTGAAATCATCCAGCAGCATCTGCTGATATCTGTTTTCCGTAATTTTTAATTCTTTGTCTTTTGCCGTTAATGAGTTTTCATGCATGCGGTAGGAATATTCCGGCTCTTCAAATGATACATGGCGCAAGGTAAACAATTCATTGACTTTCATCCAATAGTCATAGTCTTCAATTCCGTATTTATACGCAGAATAGTCTTCCACAACATTTGCCACAACAGACCGGTACAGAAACGAAGCGCCGATATAATTATTGGGATATGTATTTAATTCCAGCATGTTTTTCTGAAATATCACATGCTCCAAATGCTCTTGGTCATGCGCATACCATGGAAAATCTGTCTTTGGACGGCCGTTTTCATCGATCAGCTTCAGGTTTCCAAACAGCATCCCTGTCTGCTGATAAGTCTTCATATCCCGCACAAATTTCTCCAGCATCTGCGCATGCATCATATTATCTGCGCTTGTCCATGTAAAAAATTCTCCCCTGGCGTGCCGAAAGCCTCTGGACAGGCTTTTCGGAAGCTTCCGGTTTTCCTGATGGATCACCCTGACCCTGGCATCTTCTTTTGCATATCCATCTGCGATCTGCGCGGTGCGGTCGGTTGACCCGTCATCAATAATAATCAGCTCCAGCTGTTCATAAGTCTGGTTCAGGACGCTTTCTACAGACAACGCAAGATAATCTTCCCCGTTAAATACCGGCAGTACCACGGATACAAGCCCCTTTTGATAAGCGGTCTGAATCTGTGCCGGATGGATCTGGAATCCGCGGTTGCGGCGCTGCTTATATTTCAAAAAACGGTATTCATCCGGATACAATACGGTTTTTGCGTTCTCTGCTTCCTGCCGCTGCGGTTCGCCGTATCGTTCCATAGCGCCACCAGGCAGATCCTCCGGGAATAAACCGTACCTCAGCCAGCAGTATATTTTATAGAAAAACGTCTTTTTAACATCTGCACGGAACTTCATGGCTTTGATATAATAAGGCTCATGGGTAATCCGGTCGTTTTCCTCCTGAAACCACCGGCTTTCCTTTTTCAGCCTTTCGATTTCCTGCTGCATGCTTCCTATCTGTTGTTTTTGTTCCAAATATCTTTCTATCAGGTTACTCATTGCCGTGTCTTTCTCTATCCATTTCTTTTCAGTCCTGCCTGAGCCTTTCATACGTTTCCTGCATCACCTGCGGGTTCTGATAGCTTGCCGCAAACAGTTCGCAGGAATCGCATAGAATGCTGTATAATTTTTTATTTTCTTCTGTCAGGTTCCAGGACAATGCCTGTTCCTTTTCTTTGCGGACCATGTCCAGCAGCTGCTCCATCCTGGCGTCCATAATACTTGCTTTCCGGCAGCGGTAAATCCGGTCGAATAGAATATAGCAATAAATGTTTTTAATATCGTCCGTCAGCTCCCCGAGCTTTTTTTCTTCTGCAAAAGCGACCCGTTCCCGCAGTGCGTAGCATCCGTCTAATATTTTGGACGACAGCTGGCCGGTAATGCTGCCTTCCCGCTCCCGCACATAATTGTATTTCGATACATCCAGGTATACCAGCTTCTCAGCTGCATAAAAAATCTGATGCGTCAGAAATTCATCTTCATGATACCTTCCTTTGGGATATCTTTTCCCATCTGCAAACAGCTTCCGATGATAGAGCTTATTCCATGCTACGGATTT
Source organism: uncultured Eubacterium sp. (assembly GCA_947564835.1). Classification (GTDB taxonomy): domain Bacteria; phylum Bacillota; class Clostridia; order Lachnospirales; family Lachnospiraceae; genus Eubacterium_J. The sequence goes on from CANOET010000020.1 coordinate 21,121, forward strand.
AAAATACCTCCATCGAAGCTGGCAGAACATCGCATACACTCCATCCGCAGTAATCAACTCCCCGGAACAGGCCGTTTCTTCTTCCACATGATCTTGATAAATACTCCGATAGCTGCACTCCGCAACCTCTGCCTGTTCCCGTACTGCCAGTTTCAGCAGCAGTTCAACCATATCCTCATCGATCCAGTCATCGCTGTCTACAAAAAGGAAATACTCCCCATTTGCCAGGTCAATTCCGCAATTACGCGCATCCGACAGTCCGCCGTTCTCTTTATGTATCACACGTATTCTCGGATCTTTGCGCGCATACCGGTCACACAGGATCCCGCTGCGGTCGGCGGATCCATCGTCAATCAAAAGAATCTCCAGATTCTGCCATGTCTGCTTTTGTATGGAACGGACGCATTTATCAATATATGGTTCTACATTATAGACAGGAACTATAACGGATACCAAAAAATTCTGCATCTTCCTCAGCCTGCTTTCTTCCTGATACAGGCATACAAATACCCAAGCCTGGCCCCGCATCCCCCGCAAATCTTCCAAAGGGCCAGCAGCGCTTTCTCCCGCCTGGAATACCACGGATTTTTCCTCCACTGCCCGTACATCCTGCGGAAATACCTGCTGCCCATAATCTCCTTGACAAACGCATCCCGCCTGCGTGCGTCCGTCTCCATGGAAAGGTAATAATACATCGCGCCTTTCACCTTGGTAAACAGCCACCTTTTCATAAATAATTCTTCGGACGGCTGCAGCGGATAGGTATGGAACAATTTGTCCTGGCACGCAATCACGCGTTTTTCCCAGTCCCAGTACTGGGGGTAATACGTCTTTACTGCCGATTCGGGGTTTGGGACATAATGATAAAGCATATCCGCAATACACCGGATTGTCTTGCAGCGGCTCAGATAACGGTACAAAAACAGCGCATCCTCCCCCAGCCGCACATCCGGGTCAAACCGGATCCGGAACTGGTCTAAAATACGTTTGCGGTAAATTTTGTTGACGCTGAAGTTCACATACTGCAGCCAGTTGTGCTGCGACGGCGTGGAACAAAAGACGCGCCGGTCTGCGCTGCCGTTATAGGACGGATGCCACTGTTCGCAGACGCCGCAGATTACCAGGTCGTAATCGCCGAGGCTTTGGCACATCACTTCCAAAAAGCTGATATCTACATAATCGTCGCTGTCTGAAAATACAATCAGGCTGCCGCGGGCCGCTTCAAGGCCGTAGTTTCTGGCTGCGGCTACGCCGGATTTTTTTTGCGTAAGCAGCCTGACCCGGGCGTCCTTTGCCGTATATTCCATGCAAAGCTCCTGGTAGTCGGGCGTGCTGCCGTCATCCACGAGCAGCAGTTCAAAATCGCGGAATGTCTGATGGAGGAAGCTTTCGATGCAGTTCCTGAATTTTAATTTCGGCGTCTGGTAAAATGGTACAATGACGCTGACCGCCGGTGTACGGCTTGTTTGTTTGATCGTGTTCATCCTTCGTATACGCCTGCCTTTGCTTTTTGATAGATCCGGTCTGCCGCTGCTGCCAGGAAACGGTATCCGAAAAAGCGGACGCCGCGCATAAGGCGCATCGTTTTCCCGTTTGTCTGTGCATAGTAGTAGGGATATTGCTCTTTCAGCACGGTATCGTACTGCTGCACTTCTTTTTTCACGCTGCCAAAAGGCCCCAGTGCAAAGAAAAATTTATACTGCATATCGCATACACCCGTCAGCCGCTGCCGGAAGATCCGGCGGACATGCGGCTCCTTAACGTACCGTTTTTCGTATGCCAGCATCGTATAGAGCATTTTTAAATGATCTTTGTAATGCCTGCGTACGCCTTCGATGCTCATGCTCTGCCCGCTGCGGGCCAGACGGTAATGATAGACGGGCAGCTCATAATAGATCATCGTCCGGCAAAAGCGGCAGCATTTTAAGACAAATTCCACATCTGTATAAAAACAATGCTCTGTAATATGTACCGGATGCTGCCGTAAGACCTCCGTACGCACCGTCATTGTATGCATGGCCGGTACAAAATCTGTAACCTCGTTCAGATATACGGTTTTCCGCTGCGGAAGCAGATGCCCGTCATAGCGCCCCAGTTCCCGCAGCACGGCTCCTGTGCGGTCGTCAAACGTCAGAAACGGGGTATAGACAAGATCTTCGCTGCAGCCCGTCAAAAAGGCGAGATATCCGTCCAGGTTTTCCACGGAAAAATGGTCGTCCCCGTCCAGCTGTTTGAAATACCTGCCGCGCGCCAGCTTCATGCCCGTATTCAGCGTAGAGCCCCAGCCGCCGTTTTCCTTGCGCACCAGCCGGAAGACGTCCGGATCTTTTGCTTCATATTTTGCGGCGATTGCCGCCGTGCGGTCTTTGGAGCCGTCGTCTATAATCAAAATGTCCAGCGCTTGTTTGTATGCGCTTGTTACAAATGGCTGCAGCGCTTCTTCCAGTGTTTCTTCCACGTTATACGCCGCGACCGAAACCGTTAATATTTTCTCCATAACTGATCCTTTTTCCTATAACTGATCCTGTGCTCCTGTATCTGATCCTTTTCCCTGTTTGTATGCTGTGTTTCTATGTCTCAGTACTGTCTTTTGTGTTCTATATATTTCCTGGATGTCATTCCTGTCTGCCGGTCTGCCGTTACTTGTTTTTGTATGCCCCAATTTTTTCTAACCAACATTCCTGCCCCGTTACTGGTTTCTATATGCCTCGCAGACTTGCACCGCGCCGCCGGTCATAACCGCGCGGCCTTTTTCTATCCAGACTGCATGGTCGCACAGCTTTTCCACCGCTTCCCTCTGGTGCGAGACATACAAAAGCGTCGTGCCGGATTCCAGCATATGCTTCATGCGCTTCTCACATTTTTCCTGGAATTTATAATCGCCCACGGCCAGCACCTCATCGCAGATCAGAATGTCCGGCTGCACCATCGTCGCCACCGAAAATCCGAGCCTTGCCTCCATGCCGGAGGAATAGTTTTTGATCGGCATGTCCAGAAAATCCCACAATCCCGCAAAGTCAATGATTTCCTCAAAATGCGCTTTCATAAAATCCTCCGGATACCCCATCAGCGCCCCGTTTAACAGGATATTTTCCCTGGCTGTCAGTTCTCCGTCAAATCCGGCGCCCAGCTCGATCAAAGGCGCGATGCTGCCATGGACTTCAACTGTGCCGCGGTAGGGCTTTAAGATGCCGCAGATCAGCTTGAGCAGCGTGGACTTTCCGGAACCGTTGGTACCGATAATGCCCCATGCCTCGCCTGCCTTTACCGTCAGGTCCAGATCCTGCAGGGCAAAAAATTCCTGGAACATCAGCTCTTTTTTCAGCAGCTTAATGACATATTCCTTTAAGTTGTTTACCTGCTGGCTGGCCATATTAAACCGCACGGCTGCATGTTTGACTTCGATGACTGTTCTGGCGCTTTCCATTTCTGCCCTCCATTTTTAAATATATAAGATAAACCTGTCCTGGCTTTTCAAAAACGACCATGTCCCCAGGCATACAAACACCGCGGCCAGGGCCGTCCCGTAAGCAACCGACGCTGCGTCCGGGATCTGCTGGTACAGCACAAGCGTCCGGAACTGTGTAATATAATGGTACATCGGATTGCACGCACGGATGGCCCCCTGCATCGCTTCCGGCAGCTGTTCCATCGGATAAAACAACGGCGTCAGGTACATCCAGGCGGTTGTCAGCACGCTGTAAATATACTGGATATCCCGGAAAAACACAGCCGCCTGCGCCAAAAACAGCCCAAGCCCCAGGCAAAACAGATACAGCTGCGCCAATACAGCCGGAACAAGCAGCATATACAGCGAAAACTCCACCTTTGTAAAAATAAATACAATGACCATCGCCCCCATGGAAAACAACAGGTTCACAAGGCTGCTTGTGACTTTGGAAAGCGTAAACACATATTTCGGCACATACACTTTTTTCAGCAGCGCGCCATTTCCGGTAATGGAAAAGATCGCCTGGTTGGTCGCTTCGGTCATAAAAGTAAATAAGGTCTGCCCGATAATCAGATAGGCCGGGTAATTGGACACATCAAACCGGAACATATGCGAAAACACCAGATACATCACAACCATAACAAGCAACGGATTTAACACGCTCCATACATAGCCCAGGAAACTCCTTCTGTATTTTAATTTAATATCCTTCATGACCAGCTGTCTGACCAGGGAACGGTATTTATACAGCCCCTGCAGCCTTGCGATTGTCTTTTCCATAAAGCCTCCTGCAAAACTTTTTCTGATTTTCCATCTGCCTTTACGGCTGTGCGCTGCCGTAACTCCTGCCATTTGCGCAATTTACTTCAGCTTCCAATAAAGCATTCCAACCATGCGCCTTAGAAAACTGCCCTGCGGCAATATTTTTTTCGCTGTATATCTAAGGACGGTAACAGCTGCCGTTTTACAGGAAGGTTTCCGTTTCTGATCCGTCATCCGGCGCAGCAGGACCTCATAATAAGGCGTCTGCCTCGCCGTCTCCCAGAATTGCTCCGCAAAATCCCCTCCGGGATCTTCCCACGGTTTGGGGCTGCCGCAGTAATGGATGATACAAGGGCTTTTCCTGGCACGCTCATATGCTTCCAGCAGATCCGCGGGCACATGCCGGATCACTTCGCTGCGCTTCGGCCCGCAGTCCATCAGGACATTCCATGATAAATCAAGCCTGCGGATCCGTCCCTGACAGACGATATTGAAAATATCCTGGTCGGAATACCGGTAGTCTCTTTGCTGCGCCATCGTAAGCAGCTGCCGTACGGATATCTCTTTGTTCAGCTGCGGGATATTCATAACGAGCACGCCTGCCTGTATATAGCTGTAAGGATCCTCCAGCCTGAGCGTGTTTTCCTGATAATACCTGGTATCCGGATTGGCCCCGTTGTACTGTCCGATCACATCCACATCCGGCGCCGCCGCCAGCAGGCAGTCCCCCAGCTGCACGTCATACAGCCGGGCGATATCCGCGCAGACAAGCGTATCCGCATCCAGATAAACAGCCTTTGGATACCGGCGGAACAACTTCGGAATCAGAAAACGGTAATACGTCTCTGCAGTAATGCTCCCTTTCCCCTTTAAATGATAGCCCGCAATTTTCGCTCCGACATTCCAAAAATCAATCCGTATATGGCCAGCGGAAAGCCCTTGGACAAACCGCTGTACCGCAGCCTGGTCCATATCCGTGTGCAAAATGCAGATCCGGTACTTCCGGTCCGGGCTGGTATAGCTGCACAGGCTTTTTAAGCAGACGAACAAAATTGGAGCGTAAAAGCGGTCAGCCGCCAGCACAACGAGTACTTCTTGTAAATTTTTCTGCTTGTGTTCCATCCGTGTCTGATATATGCCTTCCTGTTTCTGTTCTGGCGTCTTCTGATGCATGCCTTCCTGTTCTAACGTCTTCTGATGCATGCCTTCCTGTTCTAACGTCTTCTGATGCATGCCTTCCTGT
>CANOET010000021.1 GCA_947564835.1 uncultured Eubacterium sp.
GAAACAGGCTAGCCGGACGACTCTGCGGGTTGGGGCCAGGGTATGTGGCTCACCGGACGACTCTGCGGGTTGGGGCCAGGGGACGCGCCGGGAGGTACACCTTGGGCGGACCCCCCTGGCCGCAGCCCGCAGAGTCGTCCGGTGAGCCACATCCCCCCGCCCCCAGGCAAATTTCCCCACTCTGCACAAAATTTCCTCCTTAAATCTATCAGATTATTGCATAACAATGAAAAATAGATTATAATACCGTCAGGAAACCAATTAAAAAAGCGGCCCGTCCCAAAACCCAGGCCGCTGCACCACACATGGATACGCAGATGGGAAAGATAAATGGATGGATCAAAGAAAAAAACAAACAAAAAACTGCAGACAGCTGTTGAATGGTTTACCAAAAACCGGAATCCTTTGTTCTTAGCCGTATGCCTGGCAATCCATGGGATCTATATGGGTATTTTCCAGATACTGGATATCTGGCAATTGTCAATGCTCAATATGGCCAGCTGTGTTTTTTATGCGAATCTTTTATTTTTTAAAAAGGATACCAGCGAGCGCAGCATGGTCTGTACTTATTTTGAAATTATTGCCTTTTCTGTTCTGAGCGAACTGGCGCTCGGGCCGGATTATGGGTTTTTTCTCTATATCGTTGGCATGTCGGCCGCTATATTTTATCTCACACCGTCCTACGGTAATCGGCGGTTTGTTTATCAGCTGACCGGAATTGTGGCAGCGGTTGCGTTGGAAGGGGCCGTCAGGCTGCTGGATATCCGTTTTCCGCAGATACAGCAGGCCGCGCAGCCGTTTGAGACGCTTTTTTACCTGGTTAATCTGGCAATTACGGCGCTGATTGTGCTGGCGGCGACATTTTTATACTCGCGGGAAACGGAAAAGGTGTGGGAATCCCTGCGTTACAGTACAGACCATGATGCCCTGACCGGACTTTATAACCGCCGTTTTCTGGAGCGCTATATCGAAGAGATCCCTTATGGTTCCCGGACAAAATATGTGATTGCCATGGTGGATATTGATTTTTTTAAAAAGGTGAATGATACATACGGCCATGAGGCCGGGGACAAGGTGCTGCGGAAAGTTGCCTTCTGCCTGCAGGATACGGCAGGGAAAGAGAACCTGGCGGTACGCTGGGGCGGGGAGGAATTTATCTTATATTTTCCGGACGTTACGCAGGAAGAGGTTTACACTAAAATGGAGGATCTGAGGAAAGAAGTGGAAGCGCTTGTGATCCCGTCCGCGGGATACCATATACGGATTACGATTACATCGGGGATTGCCTGCGGCCTGGAAGACAGCAATTATGAAAAAGTGATCCGCAGTGCGGATGAAAAGCTGTATCTGGGAAAACAAAGGGGGCGCAACCGCGTTGTTGTGTAAGGCAGCAGGCAGATCCGTACAGACGGTACTGGATGATCTGGGAAAATGAGCAATAGCAGAGGGAATTAAGATTATGATGTTGGATAGGAAGATCAGGAGATTTTTTGCATACAGTGTGGTCAGTGTTTTGCTTGTATGCTCTGTGGTATTTGGCTGGGCAGTTTTGTATATGCAAAAGCAGACGGAAAAATCGGTGGAAGATATCAGCGGTATTTATATGGAGGAAGTCAGCTTTCAGATACAGCAGAAATTTTCTTCCATTACAGACCTGCTCCTGGAGCAGGTGAATGGAGTGATTAAGCGTGTTGATGCGCAGGATATGACATATGAAGAGCTGATTGAAGAACTGAAATTCAGCTCCCAGATGCGCGATTTTACTTATATGGGGCTGTATACGCAGGATGGGGAAGAAGAGCGCATTATGGGCAGCTATTTGGAGATTGCGGAATACGACAGGCTGCAGGCAAGCCTTCAAAATAACGGCAGTGCGATTGCAGTTGCAAGGGACCAGCAGGATAACCGGTACCTGATGCTGGCAAAAACGGCGCAGTATCCGCTTAGGGACGGCAAAACCAGCATGGCGCTGATTGGCGGCGTGCCGATGGAGTACTTAAAAGAAGCGCTGTTTTTGGACGAAAAGAATGCCAGGGTTTATTCACATGTCATTGCTAAGGATGGTTCCTTTGTGATCCGCAGCAACGACGCCTACCGGGATAATTATTTTAACCGGATTCAGGCGCTGTTTGAAGAAATGGACGGCAGGACTGCGGATGATTTTGTAAAGGAACTCAAAGAAGCGTTAGACAGCGGCGCAGATTATTACACGGTTATTTCGGTAGAAGGGGAACACCGGTTTTTATGCTGTACCCCGATTTCTCAAAATGTGGACTGGTATCTGGTTGCCATTATGCCGAGCGGGGTCTTAAACGAGCGGCTCAGCAACCTGGATACGGTGCGGATTACGATTATGATCAGTTCCGCGATGATCATCCTGGTGACGATGCTGATCATTTTTATCATGTATTACCGCCTGTCCATGCAGCAGATGAAAGAGCTGGATAAAAAAGAACGGACAGCGGTGCGCGCCAATATGGCAAAAAGCGAGTTCTTGTCCAGTATGAGCCACGATATCCGCACACCGATGAACGCGATTATCGGGATGACGGAAATTGCGCTCAGAAACCGGCAGGATGCGGTGCGCGTGGAAGACTGCCTGAAAAAAGTACGCCTGTCCAGTAAGCATCTGCTGGGCCTGATCAACGACGTACTGGATATGTCCAAGATTGAAAGCGGGAAAATGACGCTGAATATCAGCCAGATGTCACTGCGGGAAGCAATGGATGATATGGTCAACATTATGCAGCCGCAGATCAAGGAACGCAATCAGTTTTTTGATATATTTATCAGGGATATTATGTCGGAAAATGTCTGCTGCGATGCGGTCCGGTTAAATCAGATGCTGCTGAACCTGCTGTCCAACGCGGTCAAATTCACGCCGGAGCAGGGAAGGATCAACGTGCATTTATGGCAGGAGGCATCCGCAAAAGGGCCGGATTATATATGTACGCACTTTGTAGTTGAAGATACCGGGATCGGCATGTCCGAAGACTTTCAGAAAAAGATTTTTGAAACGTTTGCAAGGGAGGAAGAAAACGAACAGGTACAAAAAATCGTCGGCACAGGGCTCGGCACATCGATCACCAAAAGCATTGTCATGCTGATGGGCGGAAGGATCGAAGTGCGCAGCGAGCAGGGCCGCGGCTCCAAATTTCATGTGATTGTGGATTTTGAACGGGCAGACCAGGCCGAAGAGGAAATGAAGCTGCCGGAATGGAATGTACTCGTCGTGGATGATAATGAATTGCTCTGCGCCAGCGCGGTCGCGAATCTGGAGGCGCTGGGCATTCATGCAGACTGGACGATGGAGGGGAAAAATGCGGTAGAGATGGTCGAGGAACGCCACAACAAAGGCCAGGATTACCATTTCGTACTGATCGACTGGAAGATGCCGGAAATGGACGGCATACAGACCATCCGGGAAATTCACAAAAGGGTAGGCAGGAAGGTCCCGATTTTTCTGATCTCCGCGTATGACTGGAGTGATCTGGAAGAACAGGCATTCGATACCGAGATCGAAGGATTTATATCCAAGCCGCTGTTTAAATCCACGCTGTTTGCCCGCCTAAAACAGTATGTAGACGGCTTTCAGACAGCAGGGGAAGAGAACGAGGAAGTGGATGATTTTACCGGAAAGCATGTGCTTTTGGCAGAAGATATTGATATCAACTGGGAAATCGCAAACGAGATCTTCTCGGCAGTCGGCCTGCAGCTGGAGTGGGCGGTGAACGGGCAGGAATGTGTAGATAAGTTTGTAAGCTCCAAGGTCGGGTTCTACGATGCGATTCTGATGGATGTGCGGATGCCGGTTATGAACGGGTATGACGCGACCAGGGCTATCCGCGCGCTGGACCGGCCGGATAAGGATCTGCCGATTATTGCCATGACGGCGGATGCGTTTGCGGACGACGCGCAGAGGTGCTTTGAGAGCGGGATGAACGATCATTTGACGAAGCCGTTGGATATCCGGGAGTGTATGCGGACGTTTCAGAAATATTTTGCGGGCGGGCAGCGTTAAGGTTAGCCAGGGGATGTGGCTAACCGGACGACTCTGCGGGCTGTGGCCAGGGGATGTGGCTAACCGGACGACTCTGCGGGCTTTACAACAATTAAAACGTAGTTTAATGTAAAGCCAGTGAAAACCAGCCGGGTGAGGGGGAAATGGCCAGGCCCCCTCACCCGGACCCGGCGGACGCCAAGCCACTAAAAAGCGCAACACAATGTCAAAAGTGTTTCTTTTCTGTCTCATCCAGGTTAGCATCTGGAATTTTTCCCTGTAATTATCATTGCTTTTTTTTCAGTTTTTAGGTATAATGGCAAAGATATTGAAGCGGCCAGTCCGCAAAAGGAGGATAAAATGAAAAAAATAATAGCAGCATTACTAACATGTACATTAACCGCCGCCATGCTGGTCGGATGCGGGAAAGCGGCGGATGATGCCAATTCATCCAATGCAGATGTGAATGCAGAAATAACGCCTGCAGACGATGGAGCAGATGCACAGGCAGGCGGTGCCGATGATGCAGCAGGTACGGGGACGGATGATGCAGCAGGTACAGGAACGGATGACGCCGCAGGGGCGCCTGCGGACGACGGTGCGGCAGCTGCGGGGGAAGTTAAGACGGTGAAGAAGGGCGTGCTGACGATGGCTACGAATGCGACGTTCCCGCCGTATGAGTACTATGAAAGCGATGCGATTGTCGGCATTGATGCGGAGATCGCCGGAGCGGTTGCAAATAAGCTTGGCCTGGAGTTAAAGATTGAGGATATGGAGTTTGATTCTATTATTCTTGCCGTGACGCAGGGCAAGGCGGATCTGGGGCTGGCAGGGATGACAGTGACGGAGGAGCGTCTGGAAGCGGTTGATTTTTCGGATTCTTATGCGACGGGTATCCAGGCTGTTATTGTAACTGAGGATTCTGAGATTGCAGGTATCAGTGATCTGGATGGGAAGAAAATCGGAGTGCAGCTGGCGACTACCGGGGATCTTTATGCGAAGGAGGATTTCGGCGAAGATAGTGTCGAGGCTTATAATAAGGGTGCGGATGCTGTGATGGCATTGAAACAGGGCAAGGTGGATGCTGTGATTATTGATAACCAGCCTGCGCTTGCGTTTATTCAGAATACGGACGGGCTCAAAATCCTGGAAACTGAGTATGCAGTGGAGGATTATGCGGCTGCGATTGCGAAAGGCAATGAACAGCTGCTGAGTGCGGTTAACGAAGCGCTGGCGGAGCTTAAGGACGACGGCACGCTGCAGTCGATTATTGATAAATATATTGTATCGGAATAAAGGATCAGAGACAGAGGGCCGCCGGGCGCCCTCTTTTTCTGCTTCCTGACAGATTAGGGAGGGGTTGGAAAGCGGGATGGAAAACCTGAGAGAAATCATTGATAAATTTTTTATTGCGGACAACCGTTGGCATTATTATTTGGATGGCCTGGGTACTACGCTGCGCGTAACGGCAGGGGCGCTGCTGATCGGGCTTGTGATCGGCGTGGTTGTTTCGATTATCCGGTCTTCGCATGACCAGGTAAACCAGGAGGAGCTGAGCCCGCCTGCCAGGTTTTTGTTCTGGCTGCTGGATGCTGTGGCGAGATTGTATCTGACGGTGATCCGCGGGACGCCTACGGTTGTGCAGCTGCTGTTGTTCTTTTTTTTCTTTCTGCAAAATGTGGACAATAAGGCGTCGGTGGCGACGATTGCGTTTGGCATTAATTCCGGGGCTTATCTGGCGGAGGTCTTCCGTTCCGGTATTATGTCCATTGACAAAGGGCAGATGGAGGCCGGACGTTCCCTGGGGCTTAGCTATACGATAACGATGCGCAAAATTATTTTGCCGCAGGCGTTTAAAAATGCGCTGCCTGCGTTGATCAACGAGGTGATTACCCTTTTAAAGGAAACCTCGATCTGCGGCTATATCGGGCTGAATGACCTGACGAGGGGCGCGCAGATTATCGGCGGCGCGACCTATGAATATCTGATTCCGCTGCTGGCGGCAGCTGTGATTTACCTGGCGGTTGTTATGTTCTTTACCTGGGTGATGGGCATTGTAGAAAGGAGGCTGAGGGAAAATGATCGACGTTAAAAACCTTACGAAAAGATTCGGAAAGCATCTGGTTCTGGATGATATTTCCGAGCATATTAAACCGGGAGAAAAAATCGCTATTATCGGGCCCTCCGGTTCCGGCAAATCCACGTTTCTGCGCTGCCTGAACCTGCTGGAGCAGCCGACCAGCGGGCATATTATTTTTGAAGGGACGGATCTGATGCAAAAGGGCGTGGATATCAATAAGATCCGCCAGCAGATGGGGATGGTGTTCCAGCATTTTAACCTGTTTCCGCATCTGTCGATTATGGACAATATTACGCTGGCGCCGCTGCAGCTAAAGCTGATGGGCAAAGAGGAGGCGCGGGAGGAAGCGCTGCGTCTTCTGCGGATTGTCAACCTGGAGGAAAAGGCGGATGCATATCCCGGGCAGCTTTCCGGCGGGCAGAAGCAGCGGATTGCAATTGTGCGTTCTTTGGCGTTAAAGCCGAAAATGATGCTGTTTGACGAGCCGACGTCTGCGCTGGACCCGGAGATGGTCGGGGAAGTGCTGGAGGTTATGAAGGGGCTTGCGGATGACGGGATGACGATGGCGGTAGTGACGCATGAGATGGGCTTTGCCAGGGAGGTTGCCACAAGGGTGTTCTTTGTAGATGAAGGGCACATACTGGAGCAGGGGACGCCGGAGCAGGTATTTGACCATCCGAAGCATGCGCGGACGCAGGAATTTTTATCCAAAGTGCTGTAACGTGTGTGGGTTTTCATCTGATTCTAATGTAAAATTGTTAGAATGCCCTTATGAAAATGTAACAAATGGACGAAATATACTTTAATAGGAAAATAGGCGCATTTGATACATGATCAAAGCGGTAAAAACGATACAAATAAGAACAGGAGGATATGTATATGAGCCTGGCAGTTTCTGGTTATATCAGACAATTTTATAAAGGGAACCTTTTCGGGGCGACTGCAAGCGGCAGGAACGGGCAGCCCTCCCGCAGCCTGCTTACGGCGGATTTAAAAGCGGTGCGGCGGGCGGTTGCGGGGCTTTCCGATTATGATTATAACGATAAGGAGAGCGACGGCGAGGAGCTGGTCAATAAAGTGGAGGCTTTTGTCAGCACGTATAACAATCTCGTGGACTCCGCGAAGGAAACGGGCGATGAAGACCTGGACCGTTATATGAAACAGCTGAAAAAGCTGTCCAAGAACCATGCGGATGAGCTTGCGGATATCGGAATTACCGTACAAAGCAGCGGAAAATTAAAGATCAATGATAACACGCTTAAAAGTACAGGCAGATATCAGGTCAGCAAGCTGTTTGGCACGGATGCGGAATACGGCGGGCAGGTTGAAAAACAGATGAAACTAACAAACAGCATGGTACTTCGGAATCAGCTGAATATTCCGAAAAGAAGCGCTTCTGTAAGCGCCGCGCCGTCTGCTGGCGCACAGCCGCCGCAGACGGACGATGGCACCGGGGGTTCAAAGGGAAGCAACCCGCCTGCCGCGGAGGACCAGAAGCTGGCACAGCAGCTGGTGCAGGCGCTGGCTGGCAGCGCTGTAAATTATTCCGTATAATCCGGTGTTGCAAATTTTTCCAGTATTTTTTCTGCTGTTTGCATTGAAGAATATGGGTAAATAGTATATAATTGTAACAGAAAAACGCGAAAGCAGAGCACAGGGGGACTAAAATGAACAAAAAGATATGGGCAGCTGCGCTTGCAGCAGCGGTAACGGTTAGTTCGGCTGCGATGCTGCCATATGAAGATATGCGCTTCGCCATGGCTGCCGCGCAGAGTTCGTCCAGCGGTTCTGAGGTAGAGGATACTTCTACGGACGGCCGGACGACGGCAGGCGGCTTTTCTTTTTCGGTTTCGGGGAAGGAGGCCACGATTACCGGGTATACCGGCACGGTCAAGGATCTTGCGATTCCGACCAAGATCAAATTCACACAGGAAAATACATCCGGCGGGAACACCGGGGGCAATACCGGAGGCTCCACGCAAAAGCCGGAGACAACCGAGATTGAATATTCCGTCGTAGCGATTGCGGACAATGCGTTCAGCGGGAACCTCGGCATCCAGAAGGTAACGATGTCCGGCGGGACGGATAAAGACGGAAAGGTCTTCGGGCTGCGCACCATTGGAGAACGCGCATTTTTTGCCTGCCATGACCTGGCAACGGTGGAGATCGCCTCGACAACGACGTCGATCGGCAAGAACGCGTTTACGGACTGTGTGGCCTTAAACAGTATGAAGGTTGCCGATGGGAATACGCGTTACAAGACGCTTGACAATGCGCTGTATTATTACACCTCGACGCCGGGTACCGGCGAATATACGCTGATCCAGTATCCGCTTGCAAATTCGGCGAAAGAATATAAGGTGCCGGATGCGGTCAGCTTTACACTGACCGAGGTGCAGGACGGCGCGTTCTGGGGATCTCCGTTCCTGGAAAACATCGTGCTTCCGGCAACCGTAAAAAAAGTGGGGAACAATGCATTTACCGAATGTAAAAATTTAAAAACAGTTTCCCTTCCGGCCGGGCTGACGGCGCTGGGCGAAGAAGCCTTTAAAGGCGATTCCGCGCTGGCGGAAATTACGCTTCCGGATGGGATTACGATGGTGCAGCCCGGTACTTTCCAGGGATGTGAAGCCTTGAAAAAAGTCAATCTGTCCAATGAGCTAAAGATTATCGGCAACCGCGCCTTCCAGGGATGCAAGTCCTTGGAAACGTTTGATGTGCCTGGTGACGTTACGACACTTGGCGACCAGGCGTTTGCACAATGCGAAGCGCTGCGCCAGATTACCATTCCGATGCGCACGACGTCCATCGGAGGCGGCGTGTTTACCGATACCAAGGTGACCGTGCTGTGCCATAACGGTTCACAGGCATCCGTCTATGCGGCTGCAAACGGCCTGACGACAGAGCGTACGTATACGGTAAGCTTTTATACAAATTCCACTTACACGAACCTGATCGATTCGCAGGAAGTCGTGGAAGGCAAAGACGCGGTCCCTCCTAAGGTGGCGGAAAGGGACGGCTACCGGATGAGCTGGAGCGGCAGCTATGCGGCAGTGAAAGGGGATATCCGGGTATACCAGGTCTGGGTGAAGCAGTTTGACGTCACTTTTACAGACAGCTTCAATGAGAAGACCGAGGTTGTAAAGGTAGATGAAGGAAAAACGGTTGTGCCTCCGGCATGGACGATGCCCGGCTATACGCTGACGTGGGACAAGGATCTGACGGATCTGGTCACAGAGAATTTCACGGTGCGCGCAATCTGGCGCAATAATAATACAGGCGTAACACTCGGCGCGAATGCGGTGAAGCCGGCGGAAAAAGGGACGGAGATTACAAAGGGCAACAATAAGTACAAAGTCAGCTCATCCAATCCCGGAAACCCGACGGTAAAGTTTGTCGGCCTTGAAAATGCAGACGTCAGCAATGTGACGATCCCGGAGACCGTCTCTTACGGCGGGGTAAGCTACCGGGTAACCTTAATCTCGGCAAACGCGCTGAAAGACAATACAAGCGTGGCAAACGTAATTGTCAGCAAAAATGTAAAAAGCATTTGCGCAAAGGCATTTAACAACTGCAAAAGGCTGAAAAAAGTCAAGCTGAAAAGCAAAGTGATTTCCAAGATGAATAATAAGGCATTTGCGGATATTCATCCGAAGGCAGTTTTTTATACGTACAATTCACAGATTTCCAAATATACAGGAATGCTGAAAAACGCGGGCGTGAAAAAACCGGACGTAAAGCGTCTGTAAAAAGGAAAACGGCAGAAACCAAGGGGCCGCGGGCAGAAAGGCAGTTCTGCCTGCGGATCCCCGCAATCAGGAGCAGTGGAGGTTAGTTTGATGGAAAAAAACAGAAAAAGAAAGGCCTGGCTTGCGGGCATGCTGTTTTTGGCGGCATTTACCGTATGCCTGCTTATGCAGCGGGGGAACGCGAGAGCGGTTGCCATACCGGAAGGGTCCTATACACCGACCGGGAGTGCGCTTACCTATACGTTTACAGGGGCCTCGGACGATCTGAATAATGGTTTTGTAGCGAATGTGGAACGATACAGTTCCGCAGCGATTGTAAACGGAGAATTAAGAATACCAAGGACGATCCAGTATTCCAGGAATGGGGAAGCCCCGAAAAACGTCAGGGTAGCAGGGGTATTAAGGGGTGTGTTCAGCGGAAGCACTTCTTTAACGAAATTAGTCCTTCCGGATTCCATTACGTATATCGGGCAGGAAGCCTTTGCAAACTGCTCGAACCTGTCGTCCATCCAGACCTATACGGATGCGTCGGGCGCGGATGTATTCAGCCCGTCTACGGGATATCTGGCTGCGGAAGAGATCGAATACCATGCGTTTTACGGGTGCAGCTCCCTGACAGGGATTACGCTTGGCGAAAAAGTGCAGGGGACCGGCGGTGTAAAGACGGTTCAGAATGAAGCGTTTATGAATTGCAGCAATTTAAGAAGCGTGGAAATCGGCAAGACGGTTTCCTGGATAGAAGGCGGCGCTTTTGCGAACTGCAGTTCCTTAGACGGGCTGACTGGCGGGGTTAAGATCCGCGATAACGCATTGTTCTTTGTGCAGAACGGTATCTTATATTATAAGGAAAGCAACCGCAGCAATATGCTGCTGTTATGCCCAGCCGGCACACAGATCGGGGTGCTGACGCAGTTCCCGGAAAATGTTACACAGATCCGCAACGAAGCGTTTTACGGATGCCGGGGGCTTTCCTCCATTACGATCCCGAATACGGTGCGCAGCATCGGCGACAAAGCGTTTTATGACTGTATCGGGCTTGGCAATGTAACGATCCCGACGTCTGTGACAAGTATCGGCGCGGATGTATTCCGCAACTGCAGCAGCGGGCTGTGCATTATCTGCGACGGCGGAAGTACGGCGGAGCGGTATGCGATTACCAACAATATTACAAGAAGCGTAGAATGCACTGTTAAATTTTACAATACAGAGACAAGGCAGACAATTGAGAAAAAGGTTATGAGCGGCGGTACGGTAGACCCGCCGGTAGGCTGGGAGCGTACCGGATATGTGCTCCGCTGGACAGACGACTTTAATTCCAGCACAATTGTTACCTCCAACCGGACGGTCAGCACCGTATGGAAGAAGCTGTATACCGTTACCTTCCGTGACCGTGAGCTGAACAAAGAATCCGTGGTAACCGGGGTAGAAGAAGGCACAGAAGCCGCTGCACCGAACTGGACAAGGAAAGGCTACCGGCTGACCTGGTCAACAGAGAATTATAAGAGGGTCAATACAGACCTCACCGTAGACGCGGTATGGCTCGTATCCATGACGGAGGATCCGGGGCAGTCAAATACATCCGGATACAAAAAAGGCGACCAGGTGACGATCGGCAACATTGTATATAAAATATCCGGGTATAATGATAAGAGAGTGCGTGTCATGAGCCTGGTCGACGAGGCTGTAACAAATGTTGTCGTCCCTAATTCCGTTACCTTCGGCGGGCGTACCTATTCTGTTACCTGTATTAATTCCAACGCATTCCGCAACAACAAGACGATCAAGAAAGTAACGCTTGGAACGAATATCCGTTCGATCGAGCATAACGCATTTTATAACTGCCCGAAGCTGGCAAAGGTTGTCATTAACTCCAAGAAACTGGTCAATGTCAGCAACTATGCGTTTAAGAAGACGATTGCATCACTGAAAGTATACGTTCCGACCAGAGGGTTGATCTCGACTTACCGCGCAGCGCTT
Organism: uncultured Eubacterium sp.; assembly: GCA_947564835.1. GTDB lineage: Bacteria > Bacillota > Clostridia > Lachnospirales > Lachnospiraceae > Eubacterium_J. The sequence continues at coordinate 11,807 of CANOET010000021.1, forward strand.
CTTGACGGCGGCATGAACAAAAAAGCAAAGGTTGTAAAAAAACCTTAAAGAATTAAAAATGGAGGGCAAGCATGGGCATTTTGATATTTATGGCGCTGATCCTGCTGCTGGTCATTATTACCGTAGTGGTTACCGTGTCAGCGTCAGTTGCCGGTACGGTAGCGGCGGTAGTTGACGACGAAGCGGCAGAAGAATAACAAGTAAAAAGACAGGTAAGAAAATTACTTACCTGTCTTTTTACTTGCTTTCCTCATGATCCGGCTATAGCGGCTTGTCTTACAAATAAGGCATCCCCAGTTTTTTAAACAGGATCTGGATGGATTCTGAATCCAATACAAGGATCAGTCCGCTGTTGATTTCCGTATCGCCGATATGCAGCTTTTCATCAATATACAGAACCGGTTCATCATAGCTTCTGGATAATTTTTCAGCCGGGATAGAAACAAGGGCAGAGACATTATCGCAATAGCTGTCCGGCGGCTGGATATTGATAAACATCTGTGTCATGGCGGCAATAGAATTTACATATGCAGCAGTTGTAATATTGCTCATTTCACGGACAACGGAGATATCCATATCATCAATTTTATCCAGATCCACAATATCCTTTGGATAAAAGGTATTGATCAGTTTTTTAGCAAAATCCAGATGCACGACCTCCAGCATACAGCCGCGGATATCGCCTTCCAATGCAACCGTCATGCCAAGCGCTTTCGTATCTTTTCCGCCCAGATAATCCGCTACCTTGGCATAACTAATCAGGCTGATGACAGGGACTTCGATATCTACAAATGTATTCAGCAAAGACGCAAGCGCAGTTGCGGCATGGCCGGAACCGATATTTCCGATTTCCCTTAATACATCCAGATGCATAGAGCTAAACTCCTCAATATTTGTATAAGCCATAACTTCCTCCTCTTGTCTGCGGCAAAAGCCGATATTCTTGTCAGCAGGTTTCCGGAGCCGGATAGTCAACGCCAAAAGTGTCTACGGTCACTTTTTTCATCCGCTGCGTTTCCATCGGTCGGTCGTTATAATCCGTAGGGACTTCCGCAATCTTATTTACAACATCCATGCCTTCAGTCACTTTTCCGAACGCTGCATAAGCGCCGTCTAAGTGCGGTGACTTCTTATGCATAATAAAGAACTGGGAGCCGGCGGAATCAGGAGCCATCGTGCGGGCCATCGATAAGACACCCGGGTCGTGCAGAAGCGGGTTGTCAAATCCGTTCTGCGGAAATTCACCGCGGATACTGTAATCCGGCCCGCCCATACCAGTGCCGTCCGGGTCGCCGCCCTGCAGCATAAAGCCTTCGATGACACGGTGAAAGATCACACCGTCATAAAATCCCTTTTGGATCAGGCTGATAAAATTGTTGACTGTATTTGGGGCGATTTCCGGGTATAATTCAGCTTTCATAATGTCGCCGTTTTCCATTTCAATTGTTACGATTGGATTCTGTGCCATGTCTGTTCTCCTTTAGCTATTCGTTCTGGTTCTATTTTACAGCTATTTGGATGGATTGTAAAGAACAAATCACTCCGCATCAGCCCTCTTGGAAATAAAGTAATCCGGATACTCCTTCATCAGCCGCGACAAATCCATCTGATAATGCGTAAGATGCCGGTTCAGCAGCATTTCCGCCATTTCAGCGTCATGACGGGTAATCGCATAGATCAGATCTTCATGATCCTTAATCGTATTCTCGCCCTTATCTTCAATAATCCCCATAGCCAGCCTGCGCAGACGGTCAAAGTGGATCATCTGCGTCCGCAGATTGTCATACACCCATGCTTTATCAGCCGAAAGAAAGATCAGTTGATGAAACGCATTGTCAAGCTCAAGTGTTTTATCATAATCTCCCGCACGATCTGCCCTGCGGTATGCTTCGACATTTTCATGCATAGCTTCCAGATATTTCGCGTCAATCCCCTCACAGGCAAGCTTTGCCACAGCGATTTCCAGCACCAGGCGCATAAAACGGGATTCCTTCACCAGCTGGACGTCGATTTTAGCGATATAGCTGCCCCGCTGCGGCAGGATCCGTACCAGCCCGATACGGCTAAGCTCATTCAGCGCTTCCCGGATCGGCATGCGTGACACAGAAAGCGTGTCTGCCAGCTTGTTGGAACTGACCTCGTCTCCGGGAGGGAGTTCTAAATTCACAATATTATGTAACAGTACACGGTATGTATAGTCATAGGCACTTTCTTTCGGCAGCCATTCCAGAATCTTCATGTTATCCAGTCCCCGTTCTTGATATTTTTATAAATAGAATACCATAAATGTGGGGAAGATACCAGCTTTAATTTTAAAATCCGGGGGGATCGTTTTTGGGGAATTGAAATTTGCCAAGAGGAGGGGGGTGTGGCTAAGCGGATGACTTTGCGGGCATGGGGTGTGGCTAGGCGGAGGATTTTGTGGGCATGGGGGGGTGTGGCTAGGCGGAGGATTTTGTGGGCATGGGGGGGGGTGTGGCTAAGCGGACGACTCTGCGGGCTTTACAACACATAAATTTGTGTTTCATGTAAGCCTGTGAAAGCCAGGCCCTTTCCCCCCTCATCCGGCGTCCGCATAGCCAATCAAAAACGCAACACAATGTCAAAAGTGTTTCTTTTCTGGTTCATCCAGGTTAGGGCTTATTCGTCTACTTCTTAAATAAATCTGCATGAGTTCCAGTATCCACAAGTGTCAATGTTAAAATATCATCTTCTACAAGATATATTAGCAACCAATTAGGTTGAATATGACATTCTCTAAATCCGTCCCAATTTCCTTTCAATGGGTGATCGTGGTATTTTTCTTCTAATGGTATCACTTGAAGTAATTAATTAACAATAGAATCTAACAATGAAATATCAAGGCCACGCGTTTTAGCAGATTTTAATCCCTTCTTAAATTTTCCGGACAGCACTAATGCATATTTCATAAATCCATATCCTCCAATGCTTCCGAAAAACTGCTATATCGCTTTGTATCAGGATCTTTGCTAATGATCTTTGCTTCTTCCATAGCTTCAATCACTTCTGGCTTAAACTCCGGATACTTCACTTCAAATGGAAGGCCGTTGTGTAAAATTACTTGTTTAAGAAACATATTCACTGCATCAGATAAATTAAGCCCTAATCCCTCCAAAAGTTCCACAGCCTGTTTTTTTGTATTTTCTTCTATTCTGATCTGAGTGGGTGTAGTAGTTGCCACATGATAACCTTCTTTCATTTTTCTTTTATTTTATTATAAATAGTATACAGTGTCAATTTTCTGATTTTTTTAAATCCGGGGGAATCGTTTTTTTTTGGGGGGGGGGGAATTTGCATTTGTCATTCCTTCTTTTATTGTCTGATTCCTCATATCCTCCATAGCCCGGCACATAATCTCGATTTCCTCCTTGCTCTCTTATAATAGTATAACTCCTGTCCTGTCTCAATACCATAAAACGATATCTGGTGCTGCGTTGCAATTATTATTACATACCTAACCTGGATGAACCGGAAAAAAATACTTTTGACATGCGCTGCGTTCTTTTGCTTTCCGAAAGATCTTGATTGGCCAGGGGATGTGGCTAACCGGATGACTTTGCTGGCTTAGCAATACCTGAATTTCAGTTTTTATGTAAAGCGGGTGAAAACCAGCTGGATGGGTTGAAAAGGGCTTTACATGAACTGGAATTTAAATATTAACTGGCTTTACATGAACTGGAATTTAGATGTTGTAAGCTTGCCCTGCCCACCACCCGCAGAGTCGTCCGGTTAGCCACATCCCCCTGGCTAACCATAATCCTTCGGTAAGCCCCAAAATGCTGCACAATAATAATTCTGCCACCGGCATCAAATTTTTCCATTTTGCGCAAAAAATCATTTGTAAGTGACCTAAAGGCATTCCTGCAAGCTTTTGCAGGAATACCTTTTTATCTTGAAAAATAATTGACGCAATTTCAGTTATTCTCAAAAGTGAGCACAATCTTCCGAATGGACGGATCATGGCTGTCCACAAAGTCAAAGGCTTCCTGTGCCTGTTCCAGCCGGAACGTATGGGAGACGGATCCGTTCAGGTTCAGGGTTCCTTCCTGAATCATCTCGATTGCCCTGCCGAACATTTTGTTCTGCAGTCTGGAGCCGCGTACATCCAGTTCTTTTGAAGTAATCAAGAATTGGTTTACTTCTGCGGATGCAGTGGAAAATCCCATTGTAATGACACGTCCTGCATTGCCGGTTACTTCGAGCAGCTTCATCAGGGAGTCTCCGACGCATGCTGCATCAATGGAAACGGTCGGTCCGCGTCCGTTGGTATATTCGCGTACTTTTTGGAAGAAATCTTCTGTATTGGCATTGACAGTGTAATTTGCTCCGGCGGCTTTTGCTTCTTCCAGTTTGTTATCCATGATATCTGCTACAATGATATGTCCGCAGATGGTACGGGCAACCCGCAGCAGGGAACTTCCAAGTGCGCCTGCGCCGTAGATCAGGAGCATATCTTCTTTTTCCAGTTCTGCGCGTGTACAGGACTGGATCGCGATGGTTGTCGGCTCGATCATAACGGCATCCTGGTCGGAGATGCTGTCTGGCAGCAGATAGCAGTCGCTTTCCGGTACGGCGATAAATTCCCGGTAGCCGCCGTCGATATGTACGCCGCGTACTTTCAGATGGTCACAGACGTTGCCGCGTCCTTTGCTGCATGGATAGCAGCTGCCGCAGCTGGTTACCTGGTTGACAATGACGCGGTCGCCGCGCTTGAGGGATGTTGCATTCTGGCCGGTTTCCTCGACGACGCCGACCATTTCATGTCCAATGACGCGGGGATAGGTGGCTGCTGCGTTGGTGCCGTGATAGATGCCAACGTCTGAGCCGCAGATGCCGGCGGCGGTCATGCGTACGAGTATGTTGTTTTCCTGGTCAATCACTGGTTTTTCCATATCGATTACCTGAAGGTGGTTTGGGGATACGATTTGTACTGCTTTCATTTGAAATTCTCCTTTCTCATGTCAGGCTGTTATTGAAATGTTGCGGGCGGTTCCGTGTATGTTGTTTTCCTGTCAGTCAGGATAGGAATATTTATGTTACGTTCACATCTTGTTCAAGCACTTGCTGCTTGGACAAGGCCAGCCAGAGTCTTAAGGACGTTATGAAAGCTTTGCTGGATGGGCTCTGGGCACTGCTGCTTCCGCTTTTGATCCTGTTCGGCCTGCGCAGCGGCAAGTTCACAGCGACGGAGGCAGGCGTGATCTGTGTCGCTTATGCATTGATCGTAGGTATTTTTATTTACCGTGAATTTAAGATCACGATGCTGATGGACTGCCTGGTATCTGCAGCAAAATCTTCATCCATCATTATGTTCCTCGCAGCCGCTGCGATGGTATCCTCATGGATGATGACCGTTGCCAATATTCCGGCTACCGTAACGACCCTGCTGTCACCGTTCCTCTCCAGCCCGACCCTGCTGATGCTGGTCATCTGTCTGCTGGTGCTGCTGATTGGTACCTCGATGGACGTAACACCGACCATTATGATCCTGACCCCGGTCCTTTTGCCTGCAATTAAGACCGCGGGCATTGATCCGGCTTACTTTGGCGTTGTATTTATTATTGTCACGGTTATGGGCCTTTTGACCCCGCCGGTCGGAACTGTTTTAAACGTAGCCTGCAGTGCAGGGCGCATTAATATGGAACGGATTGTAAAAGCCATCTGGCCGTTCCTGCTTGCAGAGGCCGCCATTATTTTGCTGATGGTGCTGTTCCCGCAAATGGTAACGATCCCGATGAATTTCTTCACGGGCGGCTGACACAGGGAAAAACCAGCCGGATCCGTATGGATCATAGATAAGTGCAAATAATAGATAGGCAGAAAGAGCAAAAAGTATCACAAGCATATTGTAATTCATATAAAATAATAATACAGTGTAACAGTTCAGAAATTAATTGAACTGTTACAAAAAAATATCAATAAATACAGAAAGGAAGGTAACAAACAATGAAATTAAACCTGGAGCTTTTGAAAGAAGTCCAAAACCGGAAGGATTACAAGCTGCCGCAGTACGATCCTTTCACAATTGCCCAAAATACGAAACAGCGTCCGCAATGGCTGCACTTCGGCGCAGGCAACATTTTCCGTGTCTTTCCCGCAGTGCTCTGCCAGCAGCTGATTAACCAGGGAGATCTGGATACCGGCATTATCTGCTGCGAGGGGTACGACGATGAAATTATCACCCGCTGCTTCCGCCCGCATGACAACCTCTCGCTTGCAGTCACACTGCATACAGACGGCAGCATTGATAAGGAGATTGTCGGATCCATGTCCGAAAGCCTGACGATGCAGTACGACAGCGGCCGGATCCGTGAAATTTTTGAAAATCCATCGCTGCAGATGGTTTCCTTTACAATTACCGAAAAAGGCTATGCGATCCGCAATATGCAAGATGAAATGATTCCGGTGATCGTATCCGATATGGAAAACGGCCCGGAAGGCTGCAAACATCTGATGTCGCAGCTGGCAGCACTGTGTATTGCACGCTATCAAGCCTGCGGGAAGCCGCTTGCGCTGGTTTCCATGGACAATTGTTCCCACAATGGAGAAAAACTCCGCTCCTCTATATTGGAAGTTGCAAAAGCATGGAAGGAGCACGGCAAAATCAGCGCTGATGCGTACCAGTATCTGTCCGAAAACATCTCCTATCCGTGGACGATGATCGACAAAATCACGCCGCGCCCGGATCCGGACGTTGAACGGCAGCTGGCAGCCGACGGATTTGAAGATATTGCTCCGTTCGTCACCACGAAAAACACATATACAGCCGCTTTTGTCAATGCAGAAAAACCACAGTACCTGGTTGTGGAAGACAGCTTCCCGAACGGGCGCCCGCCGCTGGAAAAGGCAGGCGTATATATGACAGACCGCGACACGGTCAACCGTACGGAACGCATGAAAGTAACTACCTGCCTGAATCCGCTGCACACCGCCATGAGCGTTTACGGCTGTATGCTCGGATATACCCTGATCTCGGAAGAAATGAAAGATGCGGATATTGTAAAACTGATCCGGACACTGGGGTATCAGGAAGGGCTGCCGGTCGTTACTGATCCAGGCATCCTCAGCCCAAAAGCGTTTCTTGACGAGGTGATCGAACAACGGCTTCCAAACCCTTTTATGCCGGACGCACCTCAGCGTATCGCTACAGATACATCACTGAAAGTAGGCATCCGTTTTGGTGAAACGATCAAAAGCTATGTTGCAGGGAATCTCGGCCTGGACAGCCTGACCGCACTGCCGCTGGCCATTGCAGGCTGGCTGCGCTATCTGCTGGCTGTGGATGATGAGCTGCATCCGATGGAAGTCTCTGCGGATCCTATGAAAGACGAGCTGCAGAAAAAGCTTGCAGGAATTATTGTCGGCAAGCCGGAAACCTGTCAGGGGCAGCTTAAGGAGATTTTGTCGAATGCTGCGATTTTTGGGTCTGATCTGACTGCGAATGGGCTTGCGGAGAAAATTACGTGTATGTTCCGGGAAGAGCTGGAAGGTGCGGGCGCGGTGCGTAGGACACTGCAGAAATATTTGCAGTAAGCAGTCTTTGGTGTGAAGGGATTTGATTAAGGATAAAAATGCCTAAGCGGAGTTGGCCAGAAGAGAAACTTTTTTGGGATTGCGTTGTGTTTTGGGGTTCCCAAAAACAACCGCATAAATAGGGAGCAGGGAAACAACCAGGACCGTATGCAGGAAATAACGGCACTTATCAGCGAGGAAGAACACTCGGAGGGTAACGTGCGGACGTTTATGGAGGAAATAAAGCGGTATGCCGCCATTACGGAACTTGACGAAACGGTGTTAAACAGGCTGATTAACCGCATACTGATAGGCAAGCTGGAGAAAATTGACAGGGTAAGGACACAGGAAGTACAGATTGTTTATAATTTTGTCGGGGAACTGTAAAATAATAGAAGTCACGTCTGCGGTTATTCAGCAGGTGTGGCTTCTTCCAACATTAGGCGTTCAAGTTTTGAAATATTAGGGAAAACAATCTTTTTTCCACGGGCATATAGTTGCAGTATACGTTTCATTTTTGTGCGTATCTCAGCCTGTATGGAATATTTGACGGGTACAGGGTTGTTATTGCGGGTATGTATATGGTCAAGATACTTCTCTGTAATCGGAAACATATTCTGTAAAAGAAATGCCGCCCGCTTTCCATCATATTCTCCCATAACAACAGTCAGGCAGTTGCCATATTTTGCAATCTGTTTCTGATAAATTGCCTGAAACTTTTCAACACGGCTGCTGAGGGGAACCAGCCAAAGCAGGGATGTTTTTTCATCACGCATACAGTAGAAAGTTGGGCGGTAGCTGCCATTTTCCTTATTTTGCATAAGGTTCGGATCATTTGCCTTAATAAAGTATTCGTCTTTAATGTGATAAACATATCCTTCTTGGTATTCCATGATGTTCTCCCCGTAAAAATAGCCTTATCGCCTAAGCGATAAGGCTGGAATTTTCAAACCGGACATTTATTAGACGCTTCCGGTAAGCGAGCAATATTTTCGAACCGCATATTTATTAGCCGCAAACGGTGTGCGAACAATATTTTCGATGGCGGATTGCTCCGTCTCTGATAGTATTATATGAAATTGCAAAGAATATGTCAAACAAATTTTTTATTGTTATTTTGGAAGATGAAAAGGGGTTACTGTTCACACCCAATGTCAAAAATGTTTCTTTTCTGGTTCATCCAGGTTAGGGTATTATCTTGTTCATTGAATCCCCAAGTAAAGTTACACTATCTCCACATTCGAATTTGATTGATAAATGACTCAAACAATGATAAAATAGATCAAAATAACTTTGGTACATATTGCAATATGGCAAACATTTGATGCAAGCCATACCTGATGAAAAAGCAGAAAACGGTAATAGAAAGATGACAGAAAAGCAAAAAGTAATCCAGGCGCAGCTGACACTGCGGGCAGTTGTATGGGATCTTCCGGATCGGAAAGATCTGGATACAGACAGGCTTTGGCAGGAAATGGCGTGCTTTCAGATATGCCGTATAAACATGCCGCAAAATGTGCAGAATGCGAAAAATGCGCAGAATGCAGATCCTGTGGATGATGCAGATCCTGTGGATGATGCAGATCCTGTGGATCCTGCGGATCATGAAAATCCAACAGCCGGATATGCAAAAAGGTATAAAAGAGCATTGGCAGATCTTGCGGTGTCCGGCATTTTGGAGCAGGAGGCGCTGCTGGTGACGCAGGATGCCAAAATGGCGGAATATGTATCCGCGGTTGGCGGGGAGAAAAGGCAAAGCGGGATGGCAGTTGTTTTTTATGAGTATGCGGCAGGGCAGACGGAGGTGCCTGCCGATTTGGTCGTGCTTGGATTTGAGGAGATCGGCGTGCAATTTCTGGACCGGGTGCATAAGCGGAAACATCATCTGCCGTGGAATATTCTGTATACAGAGCGGACCTGCGTGCGGGAAATTACCATGGAGGATCTGGATGAGCTTTATGCTATTTATGAAGGGGAGGGCATGACGGATTTTACCGAGCCTTTATTTGAGCGGGAAAAAGAGGAAGAATATACAAGAAGCTATATCCGGTATATGTACTATTATTATGGATATGGTATGTGGGTGGTTCAGGACAGGAAGAGCGGAAAACTGCTCGGACGGGCGGGGATCGAGCATCGGCCGCTGCCCCAGGGGACTGTGATGGAGCTTGGCTATATGATCCGTGCGGAAGAACAGGGAAAAGGTTATGCAACGGAAGTATGCCGGGCAATTGTTTCATATGCGCAACAGGAACTGGAAATGGATGAACTGCACTGTTTTATCCATCCGGACAATCGGGCTTCTATTCATCTGGCCGGAAAGCTGGGATTTGTATTGTGCGGATCTGGCGGCGCCGCACAGGACGGGCTTCTTGATTTTCAAAAATGCATTCATATTTCTTAAGTTCCTTTCATATGATAATGCAGGACAAAGGTACTGAAATATGGAGGAGGACAGTATATGGATCAAATGGAACGTTCGAAAAACAGTGCGATGCCGGTCCTGGTGGATCTGGTGGCAATGTATGTGATTACCGGACTGCTGCTTGTATTTTTGGCGGCGCTGCTGGGGCGGATGGATTTATCGGATGCGGCGGTGAGTATCGGGATTATTGCGACTTATATTGTATCCTGCTTTGCAGGCGGATTTTTGATCGGCAAAAAGAAGAAACGGAAGAAGTATTTGTGGGGGCTGTGTGTCGGCGCGTTTTATTTTGCGGTGCTGCTGCTGGGGAACCTGGTTGTGAACCGGGGGCTGGACGGACAGCTGGTGCAGATGCTGACGACGGCTGTGCTGTGCATTTTGTCGGGAATGGCAGGCGGGATGCTTAGCTGAGGTTTTGCGGTTTTCTGGAGATTTGGCATTAACCCATAGTGCCAAATCTCTTTTTCTATTTCTTGATTAAATACGGTGTTACAAAGTATAATAAACTTAGTTAAGGAACCGTAACAATGACTGGCCAGTCATAACGTGCTTAAAAGAAAACAAAAAGAGGTATGATTATGAAAGAGAGAGTGCAGACATTTGGAAGATTTCTAAGCGGCATGGTAATGCCGAATATCGGTGCCTTTATTGCATGGGGGCTGATTGCAGCGTTGTTTATTGAAAAAGGATGGATTCCGGTTGCGGCATTTGCGGAACTGGTGGGCCCGATGTCACATGTGATGCTTCCGCTTTTAATTGCGTATACCGGGGGCAGGGTTGTTGCCGGGGACCGCGGGGCGCTGACGGGCGCGATTGCGGCAATGGGCGTGATTGTAGCTTCGGAAAATCCGATGTTTTTAGGCGCAATGGTGGTAGGCCCGGTTTCCGCCCTGGTGATTAAGAAGTTTGACCAGATGATGGAAGGGCATATTCCGGCAGGGTTTGAGATGCTGATCAATAACTTTTCGATCGGTATTATCGGCGGTATTTTAGCGCTGCTTTCGATGGTGGGCATTACGCCGCTTGTTAATGGGCTGACGGATCTGATGAGCGCGGGCGTTGGTTTTTTGGTCGATCACAGCCTGCTGCCGCTGGTCAGCATTTTGATTGAGCCTGCGAAAGTGCTGTTTTTAAATAACGCGATCAATCAGGGTATTTTTTCACCGCTCGGCATCCAGCAGGTGCAGGAAGCCGGCAAATCGATCTTTTTCCTGCTGGAAGCAAATCCTGGCCCTGGGCTTGGTATTTTACTGGCTTACTGTATCGCTGGAAAAGGAAGTGCGAAAAGCTCTGCGCCGGGCGCTGTGATTATCCACTTTTTAGGCGGAATCCACGAGATTTATTTTCCGTACATACTGATGAATCCATTCCTGCTGTTATCTGCGATTGCAGGCGGAATGACGGGTGTATTGTGCTTTAGCCTGTTTGATGTGGGTCTTGTGTCTACGGCTTCTCCGGGAAGTATTATCGCAATTACGATGATGGCGGAGCGGCATTGCTATCTCGGGCTGTTTGCAGGCGTGCTGTTATCGGCTGTGGTTTCGTTTTTGATTTCCGTGCCGCTGCTGAAATTTATGGGCAAGGATACGACGCTGGAAGAGGCGCAGGCGAAAAAGGATGCCATGAAGCGCCAGTCGAAAGGGATTGCGCAGACGCAGACAGGTTCTGCCGGAGCGGCGAATGCTGGCGGAAAGATTAAGAAGATCGCGTTTGCCTGTGACGCAGGTATGGGTTCGAGCGCGATGGGTGCAACGGTATTGAAAAAGAAGATTACAGCCGCGGGGCTTTCCGGAATTGAAGTCATCCATACGCCGGTTTCCTCGATTCCGCAGGATGTGCAGATCGTCGTAACGCATCAGGAGTTGGGAGAACGTGCGGCGCACAGCAATCCGAACGCAGAGCTGATCCTGATTACGAACTTCCTGGCGGCGCCGGAGTACGAGACATTGGTGGAAGATTTAAAGAAACGAAATGCATAGATGATACCGGCAAAACAGACGCAGAGGAAAGAAAAGAAAGGATACCGTATTTATGGAAATGACAACGAGGATGAAACAGATTTTACAATTATTGCTGCAGGAGTCCGCTGCTGTTTCCGTAAAGTATCTGGCAGAACAGATCGGGGTCAGCAGACGGACTGTGCAAAGAGAGCTGGAATCGGTCAGTGACTCGCTAAAGGGCTATGAACTGACATTTATGTCAAAGACGGGCGTCGGTATCTGGATCGAAGGCAGCGGGGAAGAAAAGAAACGGCTGCTTGCGGCGTGCAGCGCGGGGGACGATTATGACGTCAGCAACCGGGAAGACCGCAGAAAGCGCCTGATTCTGGAGATTTTAAAGGAAAAAGGGCTGCGTAAGCTTTATTACTACAGCAGTAAATTCGAGGTCAGCGAGGCGACGATCAGCGCAGACCTCGAAGCGGTCGAAGGGTGGCTGGCGCATTATGGACTGGTTGTCAGCCGTAAGCCAGGCAGCGGCATATCCATTGCAGGCAGTGAGGAAAATTACCGCAGGGCGATCCGCGGATTTATCGATGAAAATATCGATACCGGCATTATGAAGGAGGTGTACGGGGAAGACGGGTATGACCTTTCCTCGTACCGTTTCTTAAAAAAGGGCAATATCGGGCAGATTTTAAATAACGATATTGTCCGCCGTGTCATGGACTGCATGACGCGCGTAGGACATAACCGGGTGCTGACACTGACGGAAAACTCCTATGTGGGGCTGGTGATCCATATTTCCATTGCCATCAACCGGATCCGGAAAAACGAGGTGGTCGAGTATGATGAAAACTGGAAGCAGGACCTGCCGGAAGATGAAGATTACGCGCTTGCCGGGGTGATCGTCAAAGAACTGGAACGGGAATTTCAGATCGATATCCCGCAGGTGGAGATTTCATATATCTGCCTGCATTTAAAAGGCGCCAAGCATGAAAAGATCCAGTGGAACCAGGACGCGCAGATAGAGCTGCAAAATAAGGAGCTGCAGCAGCTGGTCAACGAAATGATCGACGCCTATGACGACAGGCAGGCGTATCTGATGAAACAGGACGACGGATTTATCCAGGGGCTTTTGGCACATCTGCAGCCGACCCTGATCCGCCTGGTCTATGGCATGCAGATCCAAAATCCGGTATTGGATGATATTAAGGTCAGCTATCCGGATATTTACAGCCGCTGCCAAAAGGTGGCAAAGGTGCTGGAAGCATATACCGGAAAAGAAGTGCCGGAGCAGGAGATCGGTTTTCTGACCGTCCATTTCGGCGCGGCCATGGTGCGGCTGGAAGGCAGGAAAGAAAAAATCCGCAAAGTACAGGCCGGGGTAATTTGTTCCAGCGGTATCGGCATTTCCCGCCTGATGTCCTCCAAGCTGGAAAAACTGTTTCACGGCAGGATGGAGATCACGGCTTACGGCAAGCACGATATCACACCGTATATTATGAGCCGGACAGACTTCTTTATTTCCAGCATTCCGATGGAGCAGACGGATATTCCGATTATTTTTGTCAATCCGCTTTTGAACGATGAAGATGTAGAACAGATCCGGCATATGATCCGCAAGTATGAACGAATGCCGAAAAAGCAAAAAGAAGTGGATGAATTTTCCATGCAGCTCGAAGAAATCAATCTGGTCGCGTCGCAGATCAATACGGTGATCAAATATATGGACCTCTTCCGTGTGGATAACCAGATCAGTTTCGGGGAGCTTTTGATTGCAATCGGAGAGAAGATGTCGCCGTATTCGGACTGCCAGGAGATGATCCGGGAGGATATTATCAGGCGGGAGCAGATCGCCAGCCAGGTGTTTGCGGAGTTTGGATTTGCGCTGTTCCATGCCAGAACGAAGGGCGTGGCGCGTCCGGCGTTTTCGATTTGCATGACGAAGGATTTAGGGCCGTTTGCAAATGCTTATTTTAAGGGGATACGGATCGTATTTGTTATGCTGGCGCCGGTGGACGGGCATGCGAAAATTAATGGGGATATTATGGGATATATTAGCAGTATGTTGATTGAAGAGTATGAGTTTATGGATATTGTTATGAAAGGGGATGCGGAGGAAATCCGGAATGCGCTTTCCAGGAATCTAAAGAAGTATTTTAATAAATATATTGGCGGAATTTCCTGAGATATTCCGTAAGTGTCAGCCACATCCCCTGGCCAATCAAAATCAATCGGGAAGCCCCAAAACGCAACACAATGTCAATTGCTATGCGGACGCCGGATGAGGGGGAAAGGGCCTGGCTTCCTGCTCCTATTCCAG
>CANOET010000022.1 GCA_947564835.1 uncultured Eubacterium sp.
TTCACCGCAGCGTTGCCCCAGTCCGCCCAAGGTGTGTCTCCCGGCGCGTCCCCTGTCCGCAGCCCGCAGAGCCGTCCGGTCAGCCACCTCCCCCAGCCCTTCCAAGGTGTGTCTCCCGGCGGATCCCCTGTCCACAACCCGCAGAGTCGTCCGGTCAGCCACCTCCCCCATCTCACCATTATCTACAGCTTCTTCAGCACCTCCACTGCCGCATCCAGCCCCGCATGCTCCTTCTCATAAAAAGCCCCCTGATCCGCAGCCTGCGCCATCTCCGGGTCAAGCGGAATCTTCCCCAGCACCGGAATCCCCAGCTCACGCGCCGCCTCATCCACATGGCTTTCCCCAAACAGACGGATTTCCTTTCCGCAGTCCGGACATTTCAGATAACTGAAATTCTCCACAACGCCAAGTACCGGAATATTCATCATCGACGCCATGCGGAACGCTTTTTGTACAATCATCTGCACCAGCTCCTGCGGAGATGTGACTACGATAATGCCGTCTACCGGAAGGGACTGAAAAACGGTCAGCGGCACATCGCCTGTTCCCGGCGGCATATCGATCAGTAAATAATCCAGATCCCCCCAGACAACGTCTGTCCAGAACTGCCGTACCGCGCCGCCGATAACCGGGCCCCGCCAGATAACCGGATCCTGCGGGTTTTCCATTAAAAAGCTGATGGAAATCAGACGGATGCCTTCTTTTGTCTCTACCGGAAGGATCATGCCTTCTGCATTGCCATATGCTTCGCCTTGTACGCCGAACATTTTCGGGATTGACGGGCCTGTGATATCGGCGTCCATAATTCCCGTCGCATGTCCTGCTTTTTTCAGGGCCGCCGCCAGGGACGCCGTGACAAATGATTTGCCGACACCGCCTTTTCCGCTGACAATGCCGATTACTTTTTTGATCTTTGTATATTTATTTGCTGGTTCCAGCATGCTCTGCGGTTCTTTTCCTGCGCTGCAGCTGGAACGCTGCTCCGAGGAACAGGTGGATGCACTCGGGCATCCGCTGCACTGACTTTCTGCCATTTGATTTTCCTCCTGTTAAATGCTATGCTTCGTTGTATCTGCAATGGTACCGCCGCCAAGCACATCGTCTGCCTGATAGAATACGACTGCCTGTCCGGGGGTTACGGCTCGTACCGGATGGTCAAACTGCAGCTTTAGGCAGCTGCCGTTGTCTGATACCTGTGTGACCATACCTGTTTCGCCGGCATGGGAATAGCGGATTTTGGCAAGCACCCGCTGTCCCGGCTCAAGGCGGTCTGCCGCCATATAATTCATGTTTTCCGCTGTCAGCTGATCTGTCATTAGGTCTTCGCTGCTGCCAATGACCACTTCATTCGTTTCCGGGCAAATCCGCGTCACAAAAACGGGCCTGCCAAGCGCCAGGCCAAGCCCTTTGCGCTGCCCGACCGTATAGCTGGTAATTCCTTTATGCTGTCCTAAAACGGTACCGTCCGCTGTCACAAAGTTTCCGGGCGGTTCGCTTTGGCGGGTGCTGCGGCTGATAAATCCCGCATAATCATGATCCGGCACAAAACAGATTTCCTGGCTGTCAGGCTTGTCTGCGACTTTCAGCCCTGCCTGCCTGGCAATGTCACGTACCTGCTGCTTCGTATAAATGCCAACCGGAAACAGCGTATGCCTAAGCTGCTCCTGTGTCAGATTATAGAGCGCGTACGTCTGGTCTTTGCCTGCGGACAGCGACTTGCGCAGCGTATACCGCCCGTTGGGCAGCCTGGTAACCTGCGCATAATGGCCGGTCGCGATGTAATCCGCCCCGATTCCGATACTGCGCTGCAGCAGGGATTCCCATTTTACATAACGGTTGCAGGCGATGCAGGGGTTCGGCGTCCTGCCAAGGCGGTATTCCCGGATAAAATAATCGATGACGCTTTTTTGAAATTCCTCCCGGAAATTCATGACATAATAAGGGATATCAAGCTGTGCGGCTACGCGGCGCGCATCTTCCGCTGCCTGCAGGCCGCAGCAGCCGCCTTCCTGCCCTTCCTCCTGCACATCCTGCTGCCAGATCTGCATGGTGACACCGACTACATCGTACCCCTGCTCTTTTAATAAATATGCTGCCACGGATGAATCCACGCCGCCGGACATGCCGACTACGACTTTTCCTTTCATCAGTCGTCTGCCTCAACCGGTTCTTCGGAAATATCTTCCTTCGGCGGCTTAAGCCCCTCAATCTCAATGTTGTTTTTCTGTGCGTAATCCCATAAAGCCGCGTGGATGGCCTCCTCAGCCAGCAAAGAGCAGTGGACCTTTACCGGCGGCAGTCCGTCCAGCGCTTCCATCACCGCCTTGTTGGTGACCTTTAACGCCTCATAAATCGTCTTGCCTTTCACAAGCTCCGTAGCCATACTGCTCGTCGCCACAGCCGCCCCGCAGCCAAACGTCTTGAATTTGCACTCTTTAATTACTTTTGTATCTTCGTCAATATCCAGATAAATCCTCATAATATCGCCGCATTTGGCATTTCCGACCGTACCCACGCCGCTGGCGCCTTCGATCTCGCCGACATTGCGCGGGTTGTTAAAATGATCCATTACCTTTTCACTATACATATCCTGTACTGAGCGGTGCATGCTGCTGTCACGCTCTTCCTCCTTTTTTACAAATGCTCTTACATCTTCCAATGACCGGTTTTAAAAAAATCCTCTTGCCTTTGCCACACAAGACACCATTGCCGATGCATGCTACTGGTTTTTTACAAAATCCTCATACAAAGGCGACATACTGCGCAGACGCTCTACAATTGCTTTTAAACTGTCCGCCACGGTATCCACATCCTCCATCGTCGTTTCTTCGGACAATGTCAGGCGCAGCGAGCCATGCGCAATCTCATGCGGCAGGCCGATCGCCAGCAGCACATGGGACGGATCCAGAGAGCCGGACGTGCAGGCCGATCCGCTGGAAGCGCAGATCCCTTTTTGATCCAGCATAATCAGCAAAGATTCCCCTTCAATAAAACGGAAGCAGAAATTCGCATTATTCGGCAGCCTTTGTTCCCGGTGTCCATTCAGTCTGGAAAACGGCACTTCCGCCAACACACGTTCGATCAGATGGTCCCTGACCGCCGCAATCTTTTTACTGTTTTCCTCCATACCGTCCACTGCCAGCTGTGCCGCCTTTGCCATACCGACAATTCCAGGTACATTCGTCGTCCCCGCACGCTTAGACCGCTCCTGCGCCCCGCCGTGCAGATAGGCACCCAGCTTCACGCTGTTCCGCATATAAAAGAATCCTACACCCTTCGGCCCGTGGAATTTATGCGCGCTTGCACTGAGCATATCAATATTCAGCTCGTCCACCTGCACCGGCACATGCCCAAACGCCTGCACCGCATCGGTATGGAACAGCACCCCATGCTTTTTCGCAATTGCCCCGATCTCGCGGACCGGTTCTATCGTCCCGATCTCATTATTCGCAAACATAATACTGATCAGGAACGTATCCGGACGAATCGCCTGCTCCAGCTGCTCCAGACTGATCCGTCCGTCCTCATCCACATCAAGGTAAGTCACCTCCACCCCTTTTTTCTCCAGATATTCGCATGTATGCAGCACTGCATGATGCTCAATCTTTGTTGTAATCATATGCTTACCCTTGGACGCAAATGCCTCCGCACACCCTTTGATTGCCCAGTTATCACTTTCGCTGCCGCCGGCTGTAAAATAAATCTCATTCGGTTTTGCCCCGATCAGAGCGGCAATCGTCTCCCTTGCTTCGTCAACTGCTTTTTTACTCTGCTGCGCGAAGGTGTAAATGCTGTTCGGATTGCTGTAATTTTCCAGGAAATACGGCTTCATAGCCTCAAACACTTCCGGTTTGAGCGCTGTTGTTGCCGCATTGTCAAGATAGATCAGCTTTTCCATGGTAATATTCCTCCTTCATTTATAACGTAAATCCCGGGGTGCCTGAGCGGCAGGCCGGTGTTTTATACTCTAGTATTCCCGTAGGAATATAGTAGTTAATTGCGATAAAAAAACAAGAAACCGTATTGCTACGCTCCCCTTTTATCATGCTGCTATAGAACACACTCATTATAACGCATTCTTTGGAAATGTCAATTGTTTTCTTACAAATTTTACAATCGGATTTTAGTGGATATGCGGATGGATTGGATGGCCAGGGGGATGTGGCTGTGCGCATTCCCTGCCCACCGCCCGCAGAGTCGTCCGCATAGCCACACCCCCCCCGGCTAACCAAACTCTTTCGGAAATCCAATTTCCTCTCCCCTTGCAGCCTGATGCAGCTTAAGACTTTCTACACATGAAACTTCCCAATTTCCGCCCGCAGCGTTTCCGCACTCTGCTTCGTCTTCGTCACCTGTTCAAGCACTTCCTCCGACTCTTCCGCAATCACCGCAGCCCGCTGTGCAATCTCTGTCGTCCCCTGTGCGCCTTCTTCTGCCGCTTTGGAAATATCGCTCATGGAGTTTTTAATGCCTTCCATATTATCAAACAGCTCCTGCGCGACAACGCGAAATTCGCTCATCAGCGTATCTACCAGATTGCCGTCCTGGTCATATTGTTCTCCGATTGTAAGAAATCCCTCGTAATCTGACGTTACATCATTGACTACAAACAACAGCAGTTTTTTGGCATTTGCCGAAAGATTCTCTACCGCCTGGGTTACTTCCTGGGTTACTTCCTGGATCTTGATCACTGTCTGCCTGGACTGCTCTGCAAGCGCCCCGATTTCCCCTGCAACGACGGCAAAGCCTTTTCCAGCCTCCCCGGCCCTTGCGGCTTCGATGGAAGCATTTAAAGACAGCAGGTTGGTCTGGGATACGATATTCATAATAACACCGGATAATTCATAGATCTGGTCAATGACCTTCGCGTCTTCTAACGCGGTCTCCAGATTCTGTTGGATTTCTTTTTTCAGAGCGACCGCTTTTTCCTGTGCATTTTTAATTCTGCAGTTTGTTTCTTCTGCCCTGCCTTTGATCTCAGCAGCGCCCTGGGCGCCGTCCTGGGAACGGGCCGCGATATGCTGTACCGCTGTATGTACTTCTCCGGCGGCTTCATTTGCCATGGTCGTCGTAGCTGCTGTTTCTTCCATGCCCGCAGACAGCTGCTGTGTTGCGGCAGATACGCTGGAAATATCATCGTTAAGCTTTTGCACACACTCATTCACAGATCCGGCAGCAAGGCTGATTGTCTCAGATTCTGCCTGTACCTGGCTGATCAGGCTTACCATAGCCGCCTTCATATCTTCCATGCACCTGGCAAGGCCGCCAAAATCATCCTTGCGCCGCTGGAATTTTTTCATAAAGTCTTTTGTGTAATCCCCCGCTGCCATGCAGTTCATCTGATCTGTTGCTGCTTTTAAAGATTTTGCAATATCCAGTATAATAAGCAGCGCCATAGCAATCTGCAGCAGAATAGCGACTATAATAGCCACAACAGAGATCTTCCTGGTCTTATCAAAAATTTTTTTGATCGGTTCATTTGATTGAACGGCGTGTTCTTCCAGCACATCCACGTAATTTCCAGTGCCTATCACCCATTGCCATGGTTCAAACGCTTTGCTGTAAGCGCGTTTTGGATATGACTGCGAGCCATTCTCCTTTGGATAGTAATATTCTGTATATCCGCCGTCTGCCTGGCGTCCGTTTTTTATAATGTCTTTGATCATCTGATATCCGTTGCTGTCTTTTGTTTCCAGTCGGTTGGTCCCCTCTACCTCCTGGCCCAGCAAAACGACATTGTCGCCTTCGTACGTATCAATCCAGAAATATCCTTCCTCCCCGTAACGAAGTTCCCTGACAAGGTCCGCAGCAGCTGTCTTCGCTTCCTCCTCGCTGCATTCCCCATTCTGAAACTTTTCATACTCTTTGCCCAGCAATGTGATGACATTTTCCACCTGGCCCTTAATCTGATCGTCATAATCCGTGTCAAGCAGCTGCTTCATGCTGGAAACAGCCTGTTTGTACGACTGGTCCATGCCGCTCATATTCAGTATGCCCATAAGGCACAAAGATACTGCGGCAACCGCTGTCAGCAGAATGAGCTTTGTTCGTACTTTTAAATTTGTAAACATTGTTACCATATCCTTTCTCTTACGGGACACAGAAGAAGGACCGCGCCTTTCCCGATTTTGTTCTCCTTTATCTGTTCCCAATCCATATTACATACCCACTTTATTTTACCACACGCAAGATGCTGCTGATGTTTTTTTATAGATACAAAAAGCTGCCGCCTTATGAGTTTTTCCTTGAAATTACGCCCATTTTATGTATAATAATAAAAGCGGCCAGAAACTGTCACAATTTTAAAAATAGGAAAATGAGGATTCAAATATGATCAGTGCAAACAACGTTACCTTAAGAGTAGGCAAAAAAGCCTTATTTGAAGATGTAAACATCAAATTTACCGAAGGGAACTGCTACGGCCTGATCGGAGCCAACGGCGCCGGGAAATCAACCTTTTTAAAGATTTTATCCGGCGAGCTGGAGCCGACAAACGGCAGCGTCGCGGTCACCCCGGGCCAGCGCTTGTCGTTTTTAAAGCAAGACCACTTCCAGTATGATGAATTTACTGTTCTGGACACGGTAATTATGGGCAACCAGCGGCTCTACGACATTTCAAGGGAAAAAGACGCGATCTACGCGAAAGAACATTTTACAGACGCAGACGGCATCCGGGCCAGTGAATTAGAGGCGGAATTTGCAGAAATGGACGGATGGAACGCAGAAAGCGACGCTGCTACATTATTAAACGGCCTTGGCATCCCCACTGAAGAACATTCCTCCACAATGCAAAGCCTCCAGGGCTCCTTCAAGGTCAAAGTGCTGCTGGCACAGGCGCTGTTCGGCAATCCGGATATCCTGCTGTTAGACGAGCCGACGAACCACCTGGACCTGGACGCGATCGCCTGGCTGGAAGAATTTTTGATTAATTTTGAAAATACCGTTATCGTTGTATCGCACGACCGTTATTTTCTGAACAAAGTCTGCACACATACAGCAGATATCGATTACGGCAAAATCCAGCTCTATGCCGGCAACTACGACTTCTGGTACGAGTCCAGCCAGCTTTTGATCCGCCAGATGAAGGAAGCAAATAAGAAAAAAGAAGAAAAAATCAAGGAACTGCAGGAATTTATTTCCCGATTCTCTGCAAACGCTTCCAAATCCAAGCAGGCAACCTCCAGAAAACGTGCGCTGGAAAAAATTCAGCTGGACGAGATCAAGCCTTCCAGCCGCAAGTATCCATACATTGATTTCCGTCCAAACCGTGAGATCGGAAACGAAGTGCTGATGGTAGAAGACCTTACCAAAACAATTGACGGCGAAAAGGTACTGGACCATGTTTCATTCGTGATGGGGCATGATGACAAAATCGCATTCGTCGGCAGCAATGAACTGGCAAAATCTACCTTATTTAAGATTCTGGCAGGAGAACTGGAACCGGATGAGGGCAATTATAAATGGGGTGTTACAACAAGCCAGTCTTATTTTCCAAAAGACAATACAGAAATCTTTGATACCGATCTGTCTATTACAGAATGGCTGACACAGTTTTCTGAAATCAAGGATGCGACTTACGTACGCGGATTCCTCGGACGGATGCTGTTCGCCGGGGAAGACGGCGTGAAAAAAATGAAGGTCTTATCCGGCGGGGAGAAAGTGCGCGTGCTGCTTTCCCGTATGATGATCGAAGGCTCAAACGTGCTGATTTTTGACGAACCGACGGACCATCTGGATATGGAGGCGATTACAGCGCTCAATAACGGAATGATCAAATTCCCGGGTACGATCCTGTTCGCCTGCCGTGACCACCAGGTTGTGCAGACGACGGCAAACCGGATTATTGAATTTATGCCGGATGGATCAATTGTGGATAAGGTTACGACTTATGATGAATATCTGGAAAGCGATGAAATGGCGAGAAAGCGGCAGGTTTATTCGATGTCGGAAAGTGATGCTGCGGATAACTAAATAATATTGCGCTGCGTTACGTTTTTTTCCCAAAAGAAATTGGTCAGGCAGGGGATGTGGCTTGCCGGACGGCTTTGCGGGGACTCTGCGGGATGTGGCTTGCCGGACGACTCTGCGGGATGCGGGCAGGGCATGCGCTGCCCGCATCCCGCAGAGTCTGGTTATGGCAGGCTTAACAATACCTGAGACGAGCCACGTCCATAGCCCACAGAGTCTGGTTATGGCAGGCTTAACAATACGCAGAGCCCTGGTTATGGCAGGCTTAACCGTACCTGAGACGGCCCCCTGTCCATAGCACAGAGAGTCTGGTTATGGCAGACTTAACCGTACTTGAGACAAGCCCTGGTTATGGCAGGCGCAACAATAACCTGAAACAGGTCCCTGTCCATAGCACAGAGTCTGGTTATGGCAGGCTTAACCGTACTTGAGACGAGCCCTGGTTATGGCAGGCACAACAGTACCTGAAATTCAGCTCCATGGAAAGCCAGTGAAAACCAGCCGGGTGAGGGGGAAATGGCCTGGCTTGCGGCGACGTTGGAGGAATGTTTAGAAGCCCTTGGCATTCTGCTCAATAAATCAGGGGCGGAGCCAAGCGGCGCCTTTAGCTTCTGGCGTTTAGCCAGGGCGAACTAGGCGGCGCGCCCGGCCGGTGCCACTGTGTAAATGCAGAATGCCTAGGGATTCTTAACATTCTGGAATAGGAGCAGCAAGCCAGGCCATTTCCCCCTCACCCGGCGTCCGCACCGCCATCCCCCCTCGCCCCTCAATTCAGCCGATCTTTTCTTTTGTCTGCAGCGTCCGCATCGAATTTAAAATCGCAATCACCGACACCCCCACATCCGCAAACACCGCCTCCCACATATTCGCCGCTCCAAAAGCGCCCAGTATAAGCACAAGCGCCTTTACCCCCAGCGCGAATACTATATTCTGCTTTACAATACGCATCGTTTTTCTGGCTATCTGCACCAGCGCGGCGATCTTTCGGATATCGTCATCCATCAATACGATATCTGCGGCTTCAATTGCTGCATCTGACCCCATGCTGCCCATCGCAATGCCCAGATCTGCCCTCGTCAGTACCGGAGCGTCGTTGATGCCGTCGCCGGCAAATGCGAGGCGTTCTTTTGCGGGCTGGCGCTGCAGCAGGTTTTCTACACAGGTTACTTTGTCTGCCGGGAGCAGCTCTGCATGGATTTCATCAATGCCCAGCTCCCTGGCTGTGTATGCTGCGGCTTTTTGGCGGTCCCCGGTAAGCATGACGCTTTTTTTGACGCCGAGCCGCTTCATGGCTGCCAATGCTTCTTTTGCGCCGTCCTTGATTGTATCGGAAATGACGACGCAGCCTAAGAATATCCCTTGCTCCGCTGCATAGACAACTGTTCCCGCACTGTCGCATGGAGCGAATGGAATGTGTTCTGCCTGCATCAGCTTTTCATTGCCAAGCAATATTTCCCTGCCGTCTACCTGCACACGGATCCCATGCCCTGCAATTTCTTCGGCGCCGGTTACGCGGGCCAGGTCCAGCGGCCTGCCGTAGGCTTCTTTAAGCGAAGATGCAATCGGGTGGTTGGAATATCCTTCTGCCAGTGCGGCTATTTCCAGCAGCTTTTCTTTTGACAGGTCTGTATTACCGAAACGGGCTTGTGCCTGATCTGTATGCCCTGGTTCTGTCTGACTGGCGTCTGTCTGCTGCGGCGGGGCGGGCAGGATATCTGTTACTTTAAATTCTCCTTTGGTCAGGGTTCCTGTTTTGTCGAATACAATCGTAGTCATTTCAGATACGGCTTCCAGATAATTGCTTCCTTTTACAAGCACCCCGATTTTGGATGCAGCGCCGATGCCGCCGAAGAATCCGAGCGGAACGGAGATGACCAGGGCGCACGGACAGGAGATGACGAGAAAGATGCAGGCCCTTTGTATCCATTCTGCCCATCCGCCTCCTGACAGCAGCGGCGGAAACACTGCCAGCGCGGCTGCCGCTATCGTCACGATAGGCGTGTAATATCTGGCAAATCGGGTGATAAAGTTTTCCACGTTTGCTTTTTTACTGGAAGCGTTTTCCACAAGCTCCAGGATTTTGGCCACGGTGGAGTCGTCAAATTCTTTGGTTACCTGCACCTTTAGCGTGCCGCTGCCGTTGACGCAGCCGCTGATGACTTCATCTCCTGCCGCTGCCCTGCGCGGGACGGATTCCCCGGTCAGCGCGGCTGTATCGATCAGCGATTCCCCTTCGGCAACAATGCCGTCCAGCGGAATCCGTTCGCCTGGTTTGATGATGATCATGCTGCCGATTTCTACATCATCCGGATCTACCTGTACCAGTTGTCCGTCCTGTTCCATATTGGCATATTCCGGGCAGATATCCATCAGATCTGTGATCGACTGGCGGGACTTGCCGACCGCGTAGCTTTGAAACAGCTCGCCGACCTGGTAAAACAGCATGACAGCAACTGCTTCTGAATATTCCTGCACGGCAAAGGCGCCGAAGGTAGCAAGCATCATCAGGAAATTTTCATCAAATACCTGCCCATGGCGGATATTGCGGAATGCTTTAAAGATGATATCATATCCGATCACCAGATATGGAACCGCATAAACGGCAAACAGCGCCAACGCTGCCCTGTTTTCCAGCATTCCTGTATGTTCTAAGACAAGCAGTGCGGCAAACAGGAAAAAAGACAGGATGATGCGGGAAAGCATTGTTTTTTGTTTTTTTGTCATGTTTTGCTCCTGCTACATTAAAATTTTCGTGTCAGGCTCTACTTTTGCGCAGACTTCCACCACTTTTTTCATAATCTCGTCAAATTGTGCGTCGTCCGCGTCAATTGTCAGCTTCTGCGTCATAAAGCTGACCGCCGCATCGTTGACGCCCGGCAGCTTTTTGATGGCAGCTTCCATTTTTGCAGCGCAGTTTGCGCAGTCCAGATCTTGTAATTTAAATTTCTTTTTCATAAATTTTTCTTCCTTTCTTTTTCGGTTCTGCATATTTTCTGATTGCGTATCTTTTGTAATTGCATATCTGATGTGATTCCTTATCTTTTGCGATTCCTTATATTTTCTGATCCCACATTTTTTCATGGCCTCATGACCGATCTTACTCTTCTATATGCTCCCGGCCCTGGCCGATGATCGTCCTGACGTGGCTGTCTGCCAGGGAATAAAAAATAGATTTCCCTTCCCTGCGGCTTTTGACAAGCCTGAAATTTTTCAGGATCCGCAGCTGATGGGAAATCGCCGACTGCGTCATATGCAGCGCTTCCGCCAGGTCGCAGACGCAGACCTCCGCTTCAAACAGCACAAATAAGATCCGTATCCTTGTAGAATCGCCGAATACTTTAAACAGCTCCGCTAAATCATACAATTCCTCTTCCGGCGGCATTTGTCTGTTTACCAGCTCCAGTAAATCTTCATGTATTTCTGTCGTTTCACAGCATTCCGTTTCTCTTTCCTGCAAGCAAAGCCCCTCCCTTCTGTCTCTATTCATATGATCAATTGTTCATATGAATAGATCATATACCTTTTTATGCAAAATGTCAAGAAAAAATAACGGATAAAAAACAGGCAGAAGCTTCTGCCTGTTTTCCGCTACCTATCGTATTATATTTTCTGTACCTCATTCTTTAAATCATCGGACATTACTTGTACATTCGTAGTCTGCGCGGCAATTTCCTCTGAATTTGCTGCAATCGTAGCGATCCGGTCACTCATATGATTAATATTTTCAATCAGTTCTTTAATGGAATTTACACTTTCGTCTACCATCGGAATGGTTTCCTCTGCCTGCTGGTTATCTTTTACAATCAGCGTCTTAATCGATGTGGACAGCTTGCGGATCTCTTCGGCAACCACCGCAAAGCCCCGTCCCTGTTCGCCCGCGCGGGCAGCTTCAATCGACGCGTTCAAAGACAGCAGGTTGGTCTTATTGGCAATATTTACAATACTTGCGCTTGTATTTTTATAAATATCAATAAAATTCAAAATGCTGGACAGCGAATCCTCCAGCTTGTAGCAGAAGCTGGATATATCATGCAGCTTTTCTGCCAGGTCTGTCGCTTCATTTGCTGACGCCTCATTTGCGTCGTTTAATTCCGTCACCGCATTGGACAGCGTCGTAAACTGCACTTTGATCGCGTCGATCATCTGCTGTTTGTGGTCATGCTCCTGACGCTGTGCTTCATTCGCCTTTTCTAAGGCGATGCTCTCATTTTCCGCCAGTTCTTTGATATAATGGATGCAGTTTTCTTTTGCGTTCACGTTATTATAAATGGCATACGCCATATCTTTACACGTATCATAGCCGCATGCGCTGCAGTTGATATTCTGCTTGAACGGCGTATCTTTTAGCATACTTTCGTAAATCTTTGCTAACTCGGCCGCCGACGGTTCATTCACTTTGATTTCTTTTGTAGTATCATATTTCCGGATAAAATCTGACAGCTTGAGGTCTTTAAACGCTTCCATCAGGTTTGCCAGGCGTTCTTTTGGCGTATTCTGCTGCGACCACGGGCTTTTGCCTGCCCTACGGAACCTGCCTTTTTTATGTACTTCCTTCGTATCCAAATCCCGCATCCTGCTCAGCGTCAGCAGCACATCGTCGGTATTTTTCGCAGGATCCGTCGCAGTGCCGTAGATACAGCCTTTGCTGCAGTTTAAAATATCTACCATAAACGGCAATTCTGCTTTATTTTCCACCCGCTTAAGATATTCTTCCAGATAGCGGTACGCCTCCTGTTCGCCTTCCACCTGCCGCACGACCTGCGCTTTCCCAAGAAAATGCTCCACATTTTCCCGCAGCCCTCCCGGCATCGGATACAGCGAACCAAGGCCGTATTCCAGCTCGTCCGTATACTCCGGGCTGCTTTTGTATTCCCTGCCGATGTGCTGCATCAGCTTGTAAAACGTTACATTATACTTCACATATCCGTGATTGTTTTTATCAAGGATCTCCTGTTTTTTTGCAACGCACGGGCTGATAAACGCAAGGTCATCCGACAGCTTTAAATATTTCCGGATATAAATAGCCATACACATCATCGGGCTTTGCACCGGCATCAGCTTCGCAAGCAGCTTCGGAATGTATTTTTCCACATAATCTACAACAACCGGACACGGCTGGCTGATGCCGCCTGTAAAATTGTTTTCTGTAATATATTTCAGGTAACCCCAGGTTGTAATGTCAGCGCCGAATGATACGCTGTAAATATGGTTTACACCCAACGATTTTAAATATCCAAGCACCTGCTTATAGTCCTTTGGATAATTTGCTAAAAAAGCCGGGGCGACAATAACGGAAATCTTTTTTCCGCTTTTTAAATCTGAGAAAAATTGTTCGGTGTCGTCATGATACACCCTCGCGTCATGGCCGCATGCATCCAGACATGCACCGCATGCCACACAGCTTTCAGCAGTCACCCAGATCTTTCCTTCCTGTGCAATATTCGATACCAGTGTCGGACAGACACGTACGCATTTATTGCACCCTGTACAATTCTCATTCGTATAGATCAGCATATCCGCAGTATTAAGCAGCTCATTCATATCCTTCATTTTCATTTTTTCTCCTTCTGCAATTTGTTTACATGCCTGCTGCAGGCAATGCTTCTGATCAAGGTTCCCTTTTTCCTCCCACAACTCAACTCCTTCTTACATTTTAGCAGATAACATTCATGTCTGCAATTTAAAAAAAAGAAGATCTGGCATAAACTCCGCAGATTTTATGCCAGATCCCTCTTTTTATTCCTCTTTTGCCTGAACTGCTTCCTTATCAATGACACCCGCGGCAGTGGCTGCAGTCTCCGCCGCAGCCAGCCCCGCCCTGCTTTTTCTCCCGGACGATACTGCGGACAGCGAAAAATACCGCCGCAGACAATCCCGCCAAAACAATAAACGTACCCATGATAGAACCTCCTAACCTGGATAAACCAGAAAAAACCTCTTTGCATAAGAAACTATTTTTAAGTACCAGGCCCTGCTATGATTTCGCACCTGCCATCCGGTCAGCCCCGCGCTGCATAAAAGCGCCTGCCTTATAAGGGCGCAGCAGCAGGTACAAAAATGCTGCAACCATCAGCACTGCCGCGACTGTCCCGATTCCGAACCGGCCTTCTGTAAAAAATGACCCGATCTGGTAAATACACAAGGATACCGCATACGCAAGGCCGCACTGATATCCGATTGCGAACCAGAACCATTTTGTATTGTTCATTTCCCGTTTGATCGCTCCCATTGCCGCAAAGCACGGCGCGCAAAGCAGGTTAAATACAAGGAAGGAATAAGCCGCGATCCCGGTCATGGACGCTGCCAGCACACTCCAGACCTCGTCTCCGTTTTCTGCTACTTCCGCAAACCCAAACAGGATACCGAACGTCGCCACTACATTTTCCTTTGCAATCAGCCCGGTCACTGCTGCCACTGCCATTTTCCAGTCGCCCCATCCAAGCGGAGCGAAAACCGGCGCCAGGATACCTCCGATTACGGCCAGAATACTGCTGTCCAGCTGCTCTGCATCCAACATCGCAAAACGGCCGTCTGCCCAGCCAAACCCTTGCAGGAACCATAACACAATCGTGGATAATAAAATAATCGTACCAGCCTTTTTTATAAACGACCAGCCCCGTTCCCACATGCTTCTAAGTACATTGCCCGCCGTCGGCATATGATAAGCCGGAAGCTCCATGACAAACGGAGCCGGATCCGCGGCGAACATTTTTGTTTTTTTCAAAATAATACCGGAACAGATAATCGCTGCAATTCCGACAAAATACGCACTCCACGAAACCCAGCCGGCATTGCCGAAAAACGCGCCCGCGATCAGTCCGATAATCGGAAGCTTGGCTCCGCAAGGTACAAATGTCGTCGTCATGACCGTCATCCTGCGGTCCCTTTCATTTTCAATGGTTCGCGACGCCATAATTCCCGGCACACCGCAGCCGCTGCCAATCAGCATCGGGATAAAGGATTTACCGGACAAACCGAATTTACGGAAGATCCGGTCCATAATAAAGGCAACACGCGCCATATAACCGCATGCCTCCAGAAACGCAAGGAACAAAAACAGCACCAGCATCTGCGGTACAAATCCAAGCACAGCGCCCACGCCTCCCACAATTCCATCCGCAATCAGCCCGGTCAACCAGTCCGCGCAGCCAACCGCTTCCAGTCCGCCCGCGACACCCGGTATGATCCATCCGCCGAACAAGGTATCATTGGTCCATCCCGTCAGCATATCCCCCACCGTAGAGACCGATACATAATAAACCAAAAACATAACTGCCGCAAAAATCGGCAGCGCAAGCCACCGGTTTGTTACAAACCGATCAATGTTGTCGGAAACCGTCCGTTTTTCCTTCTGATTTTTCGCCGAACCGCACTCCTTCATAATCGAAGAGATAAATTGATACCGCTCATTCGTAATAACGCTCTCTGCGTCATCATCAAATTGATCTTCCAATTCCCGGATCTGCGCGGATACGTCCGGCACCGTCTGCAGCTGCTTACAAATCTCCGTATCCTTTTCCAACAGCTTGACGGCAAAGAAACGCTTCTGTTCCTCCGGCACCTGCCCGCCAAGCAGCCCGGCTGTCTCCGAAACGATCCGCTCCGCTTCTTTCGAAAATTCATGCACCGGCCTTGCAGCCCCTTTTTTCTGTGCAAGCGAAACCGCTTGATCCGCCGCCTGCGCAATCCCGGTTCCTTTCAGTGCGGATATTTCCACAACCTCGCAGCCTAACCGGCGGCTGAGCTGCCCGATCTGAACCTGTTCCCCGTTTTTGGCCAGAAGATCCGCCATATTTACCGCCATCAGCACCGGAATACCCAGTTCCAGCAGCTGGGTGGACAGATACAGGTTACGCTCAAGATTCGTCCCGTCCACAAGATTCAAGATCACGTCCGGACGCTCCTTGATCAGATAATTACGCGCCACCACCTCTTCCAAGGTATACGGCGACAGCGAATAAATCCCTGGCAGATCCATCACCATCACATCCGGATGCCCTTTTAATTTGCCTTCCTTTTTCTCTACCGTTACACCCGGCCAATTCCCAACAAATTGGTTCGAACCTGTCAGTGCATTGAATAACGTTGTTTTCCCGCAGTTTGGATTTCCCGCTAATGCAATCTTGACTGCCATGTGCTTCCTCCTTACTTTAATTAGAGCTAACTAACTATAGGGCAAAAATTAACTTACTTCAATCATCTGTGCGTCCTCTTTCCGCAAAGACAATTCATACCCCCGTACGGTAACCTCAATCGGATCACCTAACGGCGCCACTTTACGGACATAGATTTCAATCCCTTTCGTAATCCCCATATCCATAATCCGCCTTTTTACCGGACCTTCCCCGGTCAGCCTGGACACAGTCACGGTCTGGCCTACCGGCACTTCTTTTAATGTCTTCATACGCTGCTCCCTGAAACAAATATTTTATTTGCCATCTCTTTGCCGATGGCTACTCTGGAATCTTTGACGTTGACGATCATATTGCCATTCGTATCTGAAATAACAGTTATGATTGCGCCAATCACAAACCCAAGGTTTTCCAAAAACCTGCGTGTGTCCTCCCTGCCGCCG
The DNA here is from genome assembly GCA_947564835.1 of uncultured Eubacterium sp. Taxonomy (GTDB): domain Bacteria; phylum Bacillota; class Clostridia; order Lachnospirales; family Lachnospiraceae; genus Eubacterium_J. Next base: position 16,544 of record CANOET010000022.1, read on the forward strand.
ATCTTTTTGATCATGCCGGGTTCTCCTGTTTGAAACATGGATAATGGCATACTATCATCCTCCCCTTTGCTTACCGTATGGCACTGCATTTCTGTCTGTGCTTGCCTCTTACTTTTATTAGTATATACTAACTCTTGGTAGATGTCAATCATTTTTTTCTTTCTTTTCACAAATCCGCGAATGAACAAGGAATCTCTTGACAACGGCCCTCATCCGTATTATACTGTATTTATTATAACAATACAGTTAAGTACAGAAATCCCACCACAAACATCAAAGGAGGACATATCATGAATCATGCTTTAACCGTATCCGGGCTTACCAAAACTTACCCGGATTTTCTGTTAGACCACGTATCCTTTCAAGTTCCAAACGGCTCCATCGTCGGGCTGATCGGTGAAAACGGCGCAGGTAAAAGCACAACCGTCCATACCGTTTTAGGACTGGTCCAAAAAGAAGCCGGGCATGTCTCCATTTTCGAAAAAGAACGGTTAGACGACGATATCAAAGAACAGATAGGCGTAGTGTTTGACGGCAGCAATTACCCGGAAATTCTTTCCCCCAAAAAACTCAACCGGATTTTGAAGCATATCTACCATTCATGGGATGCACACACCTATTTTGCTCTACTAAAACAGTTTTCACTGCCTGCCGACAAACAAATCAAACAATTTTCAAAAGGCATGAAAATGAAACTGGCTATCTGCGCAGCCCTTTCCCACCATTCCAGGCTGCTGATCTTAGACGAAGCCACCAGCGGGCTGGATCCTGTCATCAGGGATGATATTCTGGATATGCTTTTAGATTTTGTACAGGACGAGGATCATTCGATCCTGATATCCTCTCATATCACAAGTGATTTAGAGAAAATTGCAGATTACATTGTATTTCTGCATGAAGGGAAAGTCGTCTTTTCGAAAACAAAAGATGAATTGACGGATCAATATGGGATCATCAAATGCGGCGCTGCGCAATATGACGCCCTGGACCGGTCCGATATCCTTGTATCACGCAGAATGGACTACGAATGGCAGGTCTTAGTTGCAGACAGGCAGCGCATACAGAAAAAATACCCGGAAGCAATGACCGTCCCGGCCACGATTGATGAAATCATGCTGCTGTATGTAAAGGGGGAAAAGTGATGAAAGGCATTTTATTAAAAGATTTGTACATTGCAAAAAATAATATTTTCGTAACGGTAGTCAGCCTGATCGTTCTGGGATGCGGGCTTTCGTTCCTGCTGGAGACAAGCGCGCTTTTGGTTCTTGCTCCTGCTGTCTGTACAACCGCGGTTTTTATCAGCATCACAAGCGATGCAGGCTCAAAGTGGGATAAAAACGTAATGACGATGCCTGTTTCAAGAAGTCAGATTATCGGCGGAAAATTTATTTTCTATCTCCTTCTTACCGTCACAGGAATCCTGGCCGCCCTGATTCCCTGCGGGATACTGGCATTGTGCGGGACGGACCTCACATTTTCCTCCTTATGCCTGTACGGTTCCATCGGTATGAGCGCCGCCTTACTGGCGGGAGGTATCAGCCTGCCGTGTGCGTATTTGTTTGACCCCGAAAAATCCCAGGTTGTTTTTATGATGTCTTTTCTGGCAGCGACGGGAATGATTGCGGGTATTGTATTGCTTGCGAATCGTTTTTTCCCGGTAAAGGATCATATGCTCCTGGCATTTGGGATTGTACTTGGGATTGCTGCTGTGTGCTTTTGGGTTTCCTATCGGATTTCGGTAATCGTGTATCGGAAAAGAGATATTGTTTGAGACTTTGCTGAAGAATATGGGTATTTGACATGGTGTTGCGTTTTTTCTTCCAGAAATATTTTGGCTAGCCAGGGAATGTGGCTAGTACTGCGTTGTGCAATTAACGGTGAATACAGCACCTGCCTTTTGCGCCAACACTGTGTTGTCGTCAGTCAGCGATGGGGCCACATCGCTTCCTTCCTCCGCCTTGCGCTGACACAAAATTCAGGCACTGTATTCACCGTTAATTGCACAACGCAGTACTAGCCGGACGACTCTGCGGGCTGCTTTCGCAGCCCCCTGACTTAACCAATCAGCACCTTCTTCCCTTCAAAAGCAAAGCCATATTTCCGGATTTTGTCTATCGGAATCCCTTTCTCTTCCAATGTATAGGCATAACGCTTTTCCTCAATCTGCTTCAAGGCTGCATCCACGGTATCCTCCATGCTGTGCTCCTCCTGCGGATCATGCACCTTGAACTCCAGGATAAAAGCATCATCAGCCTTGTTCCTTGGCTCCAGCATCACATCATACCGTCCAAATCCGCTCTCTCTGTTCGATGTGATGCTGTATCTGTCTGCCAGGTCAACCATCAGCCCCAGCACGAAGCCATGGTAGAACCTCTCAGGCTCAGAAGCCCCCGAAGGCCTGTTTCCTGAATCAAAGTAACTAAAAGTAGCAAGTGCCATCCTGTTCATATAGATGTTCATCGCCTTTTTGTCCCCCAGCAGCAAGGCCTTGACAAAGGCATTATAGTCCGGGGTGTATTCAGCAAACCACCCGTCAATCATACGCTCGAACATCATCTGCACTTCCCAGTTTGTCAGACGCAGCTCATAATTCGCCCTCCCACGTTCATCATACACAACCTGCTCCACTTTCAGATAGCCGCCAGCCAACAGCAGGCTCCAGATGGCCTTTATATTATGGTCAAGCTGATCGAATATCATCTGTTCATCGATCGCCGTATGGAAAGATTTTCCCTGCAGTAAATCTTCCATGATCATTTTTATATCCGGTATCCCCTCTTGCACCAGCTTTCCGACCATGCTGTTGGAGCTGGTATTCGCCCAATAAGGCTCAAATTGCTGTTTGTCCAAATAATTGATGACAGACCAGGGATTGTATATATTCCTCGCATTTCCAAATGTAAAGCCATCGTACCATGCACGTACTTTTTCTTTTTTGTCCAGCCCAAATTCATCCATGGCGGCAAACACTTCCTTTTCCGTGAAGCCAAAACAGTCCCCATATTCCTTGGAGGTCACCGTAACCACCTTTAAGTTATTTAAATCTGAAAACATAGACTCCCTGCTAACTCTGGTAATCCCTGTCATGATGGCACGTTCCATATATGGATTCGTCTTAAAGGTGGCGTTAAACAAGCTTCTGGTAAAGGCAGCCATCTCTTCCCAGAATCCGTTCACATAAGCCTCCTGCATGGGCGTATCATATTCATCTAATAAGATGACCACCTTTTTTCCATAGTATCGGGACAGATAGCAGGACAGCATCTTCAGCGAGAAAGACACCGCACTATCTTCCATATCTGCCGATATCTCCCTGAAATCCCTCTTCTCGCTTTCGCTCAGCAAGCCATCCTCCAACAGGAAGCCTAATCTGTCATAAAGCGCCTTAATCACACGGCATACCGCTTTTCTTGCCTGCGCAAACGATCTCTCCTTGATATCCGCAAAACTCAGCATAAGCACGGGGTATGTTCCTTGCAGCATGCGGTATTTCTCTTCTTTCCATATATCGAGCCCTTCAAATAAGGCACCTTTATCTGCATGTTCCACAGAAAAGAACTTCTCGACCATGCTCATGGTCAGCGTCTTCCCGAAACGCCTGGGACGGGTAATCAAGGTTACGCTGTCCCCCTCTTCCCACCATTCCTTTATGAAGCATGTTTTATCGATGTAAAAATAACCTTCCCTTCTAATCGTCTCGAAATCCTGACATCCAATGCTCACTGTCCTTGGCATAACTGCCCCCTTTTCTGGCTATTTTTATGTTCAACCCTGATTTATGGCAAAGCCATACAGAGTATCACAGCAACGCGTTTTATCCCATCTTCTTTATATTATCATCCAGACCTGCCTTCTGCATGTTCGTAAAGATTCTTTTACTTATCAATGACTGCCTGTGTTATCAGTGTCAAGTTAATGTCACAAAAATTTTCAACTTTTTTTCGGAAAAAATCGCTGTAAGCCGCATAACTTCGTTGGGGTTGAGGTAAATGAATGCTAACTATGTGTCATCATCCATTATAATTAAATGGTAAAATAAATCTTCACAATAAATACATGTTCAAAACAAAGGTATTTATTGTGGAGAAATTTATACAGACAAAACGCAGGGTTCTTCATAAAAAGAAATCTTATAGTCATGTGTAACAAACTTTAACCCATCTGCCTTTGCCTGTGCAATCATCATCCTGTCAAATGGGTCATTGTGATCCTGATTATGGCAGACTAGCGTTTCTAGCGCCATTACATGCCTGTCCTCGATCGGCAGCATCCTGTATCCCATCTTCCTGCATAATTCAGACAGCTTCGAACCCCCAAATCCAAATCTTATCAGGCCTAGACATATATTTAATCGCTGTCTCCCAGACCGATGCCGTGCTGTAATAAATATCATTTTTTTCATCCATGATGAATGTTCTGGCTTCAAGGGGTAATTTTGGATTATCATCCAATGCCCACAAAATAATATGCGTATCTAGTAAAAGTTTCATTCTGCCACCTCAAACATTCGTGCAATTTCAGGATTCATTTCATCAAAATCATAGGAATCATCATATAGTTTCTTCCCCTTTGCAATCCCAATCCTTTTGGAACCCTCAGTTTCCTCTTTCTTAACGGTATCTGTCAGCATAAACCTGTCTATAATCTCTAATAAAAACTTCAGGTTGTCCTCAGACAAATTACTGACTTTATGAACTACTTGCTCCTGTAATGAAAGCATATAGACACCTCCTTTCTTTTAGGATCTTTATTGTAACTCAAATCTTCACACATTCCTAAAATTCTCAAACGTCTTATACAAATCCAGCTGTCCCCAGCCCGATTATGTCAAGTTATTGTCATAAAAAAATTTAACTTTTTTTCGGTGAAAAATATCCGTTTAAAATATTTACTGCTCTCATTGCATGAAATACCGCATAATAGTATCTATTTAAAGAATTCCTTTAAGCCGTTTTCCATAAAACAATTCCCTCTTTTTGGATATTCTTATAAAAAGGCAGGATATCTCCCCACTGCTCTATTTTCTCTTTTTCAATATCAATAAAAGAAAAGACCTTTTCATATTTCATATCAAACTCTGCTGACCATTCCAGAAATTCAGCTCTTTTATCATGGCTGAGTTCCTGTCTAAGTATAACCGCAATATCAATATCACTATCTGGTGCAGCATCCATCCTCGCAGTTGAACCAAACAATATAATCTGCTGGATGTTTTCACCAAATATTCTTGTCAGCTCTCTGACCATTTCTTCTATCAAATAATCCGTCAATATCATAATCTCATCCTTTCCATATAAATCGTTGAGTTTCCTAAATTACGTCCTAAAATATGTTTCGTATCCCAAATTCCTAATGAAATTAATCCTATTATACTCTATTACAATAATATATACAATAAAATTCAGTACAGCTTTTCAAGTTATATAAAATCCTGTTACAGTTCACACCTGTCCAAAAAGCAGGACAGCTGCGAACTGTAACGGCATCCAGCCCATGGAAAGTTCGCCTTTGGCGAAGGGCTGGATGCTTGGCAGGCCACATTCTTTGGCCTTGTCCAAGCAGCAAGTGCTTGAACAAGGTGTGAACAGTAGCAAAATCCTTTTATTTTATAACTCACTTTCTATAAGTTTCAAAAGCAGTGGGGAATCGCAAAAATGTGGACTTTTTCTTGCAGATATCATAGGATCGCAAAAAGAAGGACCTTTTCCGGCAGTTTTCATATGATGGTATAGAAGGAAAAAGCCAGGAGATGTATATGACGGATTGCGAAGAAGCTGTTTATTCTAATGATTATTTTGATTTCCTTGCAACGAAAGAATTTATGGAAGACATACCTCCGGGGGATTACTGTGTGCAGGAGCTGGATGAGGATTATGTGGCTGTCTATGACCAGATGCGGGGCAGGGAGTTGAAGACGGGGGATTTTTCTTATGGTATCATTCCGAAATGCTTTGGCTTGCTGAATAATGTTGCATTAGGGGAGAGCGGTATTTTGAAGGTACGGGACCAGCCGAACCTGGCGCTGACGGGACGGGGTGTTTTGCTTGGATTTATTGATACGGATTTTGACTATACGAACCCGTTGTTTTGCAATGCAGACGGCACAACGCGCGTAGAACGGATCTGGAACCAGAAAGAACGCAGCGGCATGCCGCCGAGAGGTTTTTTGTACGGTACGGAATATACAAGGGAGCAGATTAACGAAGAACTGCAGGCAAACCACGATTCCATGACTGCGAAAATCCCGTACGCGGACGGGCACGGAACCTTTCTGGCGGCGCTGGCGGCAGGCTCAGAGGATTATAACAACCAGTTCAGCGGGGCGGCGCCGGAATGTGATATTGCGTTTGTGCAGTTAAAGCCTGCGAAACAGTATCTGAAAGATTTTTATTATATCCCGGACGAAACGCCGGTGTTTCAGGAAAATGACATTATGGCCGGCATCCGTTACCTGAATATGCTGTCCATCGAGCTGCGCAGGCCCTTGTCCATCTGCATCGCCCTCGGCACAAATATGGGCAACCGCGGCGGAGCAAGCCCGTTAGCACATACCTTGAACGAAGCCGCAAACCGCAGGCAGCGCTGCGTGGCGGTAGCCTGCGGAAACGAAGCAGACAAAAGGCATCATTTCCAGGGCGGGATTGTCGGGCAGAACGCGCAGGAACGCGTAGAAATCAGCGTATCCGAAGGCGTGGAAGGATTTATCGCGGAAATGTGGGCAGAAGCGCCGGAACTGTATGAGGTAACCGTAATATCCCCGACCGGAGAACGCTTTAACGCACTGCCGACAGCCCCGGGCAGCCATACAGAGTACCGGTTTTTGTTTGAAGGGACGGTGGTAACGGTCGATTACCTGCTGACAGGGGCGGCAAACCGGAATGAGCTTATATATGTCAGATTCCATAAGCCGATTTCAGGGGTCTGGGTGCTGAACGTATCCGTGCGTAACTTTGCGGATGGCATCTATCATGTATGGCTTCCTATGGAAGATATGGTATCCGGCGAAGTATTTTTTATCCGTTCCAATCCGGATACAACCATTACCGTACCGTCCGATGCTGAAGCGCCGATTACAGTTGCAGGCTACAACGGCCTGGACGGGAGCATATACTTTGAGTCCGGACGCGGTTACACGCCGACGAGGGAAATCAAGCCGGATATTGCAGCGCCCGCAGTCGATGTCTATGGCCCCGTGGGGAACGGGAAGTTCGAGACACGCAGCGGAACGAGCGTGGCAGCAGCCATTACGGCAGGAGCTGGGGCGCTGATGCTGGAATGGACCGGGGTGCGGCGCAATGACCTCTCAGTGACGACGGCAAATATCAAGAATTATTTTATCCGCGGTGCGGTGCGGGAGGAGTCCAGGGAGTATCCGAACCGGGAGTGGGGTTGGGGACAGTTGGATTTGTATAAGACGTTTGAGAATTTTCGGAATGTGTGAAGATATTATCAGCGGGATGCCTGTAAAATCAAGGTGTTCCGCTGATTTAGCCCTAATATTTTTGAATACTGAAATAGATAAATACGTGTGGGATAAGCATATTTTTGCGTATCTATATTTTTACGTATCCATATATTTAGGTAGTTAAAGGAAAATAGATGTGATATTATTAAAAGAAAAATATATTATGAGGCAGTTAATATGGAATTGATATTTATATATATAGGCGGTTCTGCAGATGATTTTATCCGGAATCAGGGATTTAATTTTTCCTGTAATTATAATTTTTATGTATCATTTTGCTATGAAAGGTATGAGCTGAGACAAAAGAATGCAGAAATATTTTGCCGAAGAACTTTTTTGACAGCAGTTCTTGTATAACAAATATAACGGCTATTTTTTGACAAAAAAGAATATCCTGTCATGGCTGTTTCCCTATATAATTTAGTGCCGGTATGCCATTCATGCAATCATGTAAAGAGTACTGAGAAAATATCATATTCGCCGCATAATAAAAAATATAATACAGATGATCTGTTAACTTTTGGGTATTATATCAGTGGAACTGAATTTTTGTCAGATGAAAACCAGATTGGGATTGAAATTATGGATGACATAGTGATTAGAGATAATATAGAAAAGTTAAAATTGCGGGAGGTATATCAGGTTCATGTTGAAGAGGCATAAATCCAGTTTTCGAAATGTGTTTTTACTGAGGTATCAGTTATTTTGCTTGTGAAGTATATAGAATAGAGATATAATATCGTTATTATAGAAAAGATAATGATATTCTGATCATAGAAAGAAAAGTGGTAATTTGAAAGGCACCTATAGTAAACATAACGAATGAAGATATAGAAGAAACGGGAGTGATTTAGTAATGGATGATTCAGAGCGGCTAAGAATGTCGAAAAAACGTGATCATAAGATAATGATTACAGAAGAAGCGATTAGAAAAGTACCATTTATTCGTTATCGGGAAATACCAGAGGATGAATATGAAATTATTTACGAGCTTGCAAAGCAGGTTCTCCAGCTTTCAAAGGATGAAAATGAATCAAATGAGGTTGCAATTACATACAGTTTTGATTCAGAAAAAGTTATATTGCAGGAAAAGCTGGTAGGAGTTCAATTTGGAGATGAACATTCGGTCAATCCAATGGCTGACACACTTTCATACCATTTAATTATGTCATCAAAAGAATGCATGGTGGTGTCAATGCATAATCATCCATCAGTATCACTCATATCAGTAGCAGATATGCGTTTCTTTCTGCAATATGGAAGCATCCGTCTGCTTGTAATTGTTACAAATCTTGGAAGTATTTCTTATATGGTGAAAAGCAGGAGATATGATTATGTAAAAGCAGTAAGATTGTTAAATCAAACAATACAGTTACATAATAAAGCGTCTAATTTAAAGGAACATCAGAAAGCAGCCAGATATTTTATTGGCAACTGTCATAAAGCAGGTATTATATATGAAAATAGATAGAGGGGTGGTCTTATGATCTATAAACATGCAGCATTAGGGGAAACACCGGAATTATTTAAAGAAGCAGCAGAATGGGTTCATGAGGAACTTGAACGGATTGAAAGAAATGAAAGAGCGGCAGGGAAAGTTATGGAATCTATTCAGCCGCTGCTGGATAGAAAGAGAGAAAATCTTATACGTGTGCAGGGGCAGACGAAAATACTTCAAGGTATGCCAGAAATAAAAAAAGGCGATATTTAATAGGATAGAAATAAGCTATGAGCTGCTATATGAAATTAGGGAGCAAACTTTTGTGACAATAACTTGACATAATCGGGCTGGGGACAGCTGAATTTGTATAAGACGTTTGAGAATTTTAGGAATGTGTGAAGTGTTGTAAAGTTTGATATAATCAGACTCTGCGGGCTGTGGCCAGGGGATCCGCCGGGAGACACACCTTGGAAGGACGTTGAAGGGGCGCTTTTAGCGG